>JBQTIS010000446.1:0-14143 GCA_052387895.1 Rhodospirillales bacterium
AACGGATCCTCCCATCAAAGAGATAACCGTTGAATCACCATCGCCCCAGAAAATCAACGACCTACTCGGGTTTTGACCCTAGGTCTTGTGATGTTTGGGAGACCATTGGAACCGTTTGGCCCGGGCCAAGCGCGATCCGGTCCGCCGGCGGTTTTCGCCGGCATACGCCGACCGTTCGCGTCTGGTGAACGCGGCCGGTGATCGATCCATGCCGGTCGATCCGCACCGGCGCGTGCCCGCGCCGCGAGGCCGGGGGCCGCGCCTCGACAGATTAGCCCGCCCCCGATACTGTACCGGCCCTTCAATTAACCGTTGCGAAACCAGGGGAGCCAAGCCGATGGACGGTTCGAGGACGCCCGCCTACGAAAAACTCGAGATGTATATCGGCGGGCAGTGGTGCCAGGGCGGCGACGGCAAATCCGAGGATGTGCTGAACCCCGCCACCGAGCAAGTGCTCGGCAAGCTGCCGCACGCCTCGCGCGCCGACCTCGACCGCGCGCTTCAGGCCGCCGCGAACGGCTTCGAGGTCTGGCGCAAAACCTCGGCCTATGAGCGCGGCAAGATCATCCGCAAGGCGGCGGACCTCGTGCGCCAGCGCGCCGACCGGCTTGCCGCCATCCTGACGGTCGAGCAGGGCAAGATACTGGCCGAGGCCAGGATGGAGATCGCCGTCACCGCCGATATCATCGAATGGTACGCCGAGGAGGGCAAACGCGCCTATGGCCGCGTGGTGCCGGGCCGCCTGCCGGGCCTGCGCCAGACCGTGATCCGCGAGCCGGTGGGCGTGGTCGCCGCCTTCACCCCGTGGAATTTCCCCGGCGTCACCCCCGCGCGCAAGATCGCGGGCGCGCTCGGCGCCGGCTGTTCGATCATCATCAAGGCATCGGAGGAAACGCCGGGCACCTGCATCGCCATGGCGCGATGCTTCGAGGACGCCGGCCTGCCGCCGGGCGTTTTGAATTTGGTGTTCGGCGTCCCGAACGACGTATCCACCTATCTCTTGGCCTCGCCGATCGTGCGCAAGATTTCGTTCACCGGCTCGATCCCCGTGGGCAAGCATCTGGCCAAGCTCGCGGCCGAGGGCATGAAGCGCGCGACGATGGAACTGGGCGGCCATTCGCCGGTGATCGTGTTCGACGACGCCGATCCGGTGAAGACCGCCGAGATCGCCGCCGGCGGCAAGTACCGCAACGCCGGACAGGTCTGCATCTCGCCCACGCGCTTCTTCGTGCATGAAAAGGTGTACGACAAGTTCGCCGACAAGTTCATCGATATCGCCAAGGGTTTGAAGGTCGGCAACGGCCTGGAGCCCGACACCAAGATGGGGCCGCTGGCCAACATCCGCCGGATCAACGCCATGGAGGCGATGGTCGCCGACGCCCAGGCCAACGGCGCGCAAATCCAGGCCGGCGGCAAGCGCATCGGCAACCAGGGCTATTTCTTCCAGCCCACCGTCGTCACCGACGTGGACGAGCGATCGAAGCTGATGCGCAACGAGCCGTTCGGGCCGGTGGCGCCGATCGTACGCTTCAAGACCTTCGACGAGGTGGTCAAGCGCGCCAATGGGCTGGAATACGGCCTGGCGGCCTATGCCTTCACCAAGTCGGCCGCCACCGCTACGGCCGTGGCCGACGCGCTGGAAAGCGGCATGGTGGGCGTGAATCATCTGATGGTCTCGACCCCGGAAACGCCGTTCGGCGGCGTGAAGGAATCGGGCTACGGCCAGGAAGGCGGCATCGAGGGTCTGGACGCCTACCTGATCAGCAAGTTCGTGACGCAAATCGGGGTCTGAGGCTGGAAGGGCCGGGGCCGGTCGGAGCGGGGCCGTGCCGCGCGCGGTAATCCTGCGCGAGTACGGCCCGCCCGAGCTGTTGCGTCTGGAGCGAGCGCCGCGGCCCACGCTGCATGCCGACGAGGTGCGCGTGCGGGTGCTGGCCGCGGGCGTCAACCGCACGGACGTCGAGATCCGTTCCGGCGCCTGGCCGATCCAGAAGCCGCAGCCGTTTCCCTATATCCCTGGCGTCGAAGTGGTGGGCCGAGTGATCGAGATCGGCGGCGGCGTCAAGTCGCTGCGCCTGGGCGACGCCGTGATCTCGATGATGATGGGCATGGGCGGCGTGCGCGCCGTGCGGCCGGGCGGCTACCAGGACGAGGTGGCGCTGCGCGCGGCGGATTGCTCGCTGCTGTAGGTCGATATCGACTTGCTGGAGATCGCGGCGGTGGGCCTGGCCGGCGTCACGGCCTTGTCCGGGTTCGATTTCGTGGGCGCGGGGCCCGACCGGCGGGTGCTGGTGACCGGGGCGGGCGGCGGGGTCGGCAGTTGCGCGGTCGGCCTGGGCAAGGCGCTGGGCATGTCGATCGTCGCGGTCACCCGCGACCGGCAGAAGGTCGATGCGCTGAGGAGACTCGGCGCCGACGAGGTGGTGGTGGCGCCCGTGGGCGAGCCGCCGCCGCAGCTGCCCGTGGTCACCGGCGTGATCGACCTAGTGGGCGGGCCGATGTTCGGCGCGCTGGTCAGGGCCCTGAGCCCCGGCGGCAAGCTGTGTTTCCTCGGCGGCACGGCGGGCGACACGGTCTCGTTCTCCGCCTGGTCGCTGATGGATGGCGTCACCATCGGCGGCTGGAGCTCGGAAGTGCTGGATGGCGCCGCGCTGCGCTCGGCCATCGGCCGGCTCACCAGCCTGATGCGCCGCGGCACGCTGACGCCGCCGCCGGTGGCCAAATTCGCGCTGGCCGACGCGCCGGCCGCGCACCACGCCGTGCAGCGCAGCGACCATGTCGGCCGCGTACTGCTGATGCCCGACGTGCCGTAGGGCATTCTTGTCGCAAGCCTTCTTTCCAAACCACCAAAGATTGATTAAGCTCCCCAAGGCTACCGCAGGGGGAAAACATGTCCGTAGGCGATATGTTTCGTGTCGGCCGTATCAAGGCCAAACTTGAAGAAGCACAGCGCGAGTGCGCCACCCTTCGTAAAATCGTCGCCGAAACCGACCGGATGGATTATCGGCAGTTAAAAGCGGCCATTGCCGAACTTCGGGAGCAAGAGAAAAAATTGCTCACGGATTGGAAGGATATCAATGCGGCGGTCAGCAGCGAGCGCGCGATGCTGGATGGCGAAATGGCCGCAAAAAAGCGGGAGATCATCGTCCTTGATGATGAGATTCTGCTCCAATCTTTTGGCTTTTATAAGCCACGCTACGGCCTCGAAAATTCGGACGCATATGCAGCCATGCTTGAGCAAATACGCAGCCGACAGGAAACAATGGTGAAAGAGGGCACTGCCGCCTTTTGTCCAACTGATTGGAGCGTCAACCAAAGCAAGGCGGAGGGTAAGGTCGTGAGGGTTGCCTAATTCAGCTCTTTCAACTCGCCGCCGCCGAACAGGCCGACCGCGTTGCGGAACGCGATTCTCTCGGCCAGGTCGCGCGGCAATTGCGTGAGATACGCGCGGTGCGCCTCCACCAGCCCCACATAGTCGCCCCAGCGCGGGGTGATGTAGGTGTCGGTGCCGATCATGAAGCGGCCGGGATGCTTCTCGAATAGCGCGCGCCAGCGTTGATCCAGCTTGCCGCCCGGCGCCACGTCGCCGGCGCGGAACGAAAGCTCGGTCGACAAATTCGCGTATCGGTCGAGCATCGGCCCCACCATCTCGGGCGGCTCGCTCATCCCGGCATGGGCCCACAGGATTTTCAGCCGCGGCTCGATTTTGAACAGCGCCTCGATCGGCGCCGCGCCGGAATGGACGTGCAGGTGGATGCCGCGCTCGACCGCAAGCTCGGTCACGCGCTTGACCTGCTTGGTGCCGGCGTTCGTGGCGTCGAACAGGTGGAATTCGCCGATGCCCTTGTAGACGCCCGCCTTCAACCGGCCTTCCAGGTATTCGATCAGGTTGGGATCGTTGAACCAGTTGGACGAGCCGACGCCCGCGCGGTAGGGCCTGAGCACCGGCGCCACGCGTTCGGGCGCGGCCTTGTGCAGCATCAGCGTGCCGTCGTCGGGCGTGCTCGACGCCAGCACGCGCGCGACGCCCGCCGCGGCGAACAGGTCCAGCACCTTGGACGCGGGATAGGGGCCCCAGTCGTTCTGCCCGTAATGCACGTGGCAGTCGAAGATCGGCAACCGGCCCTGGGCCCGCGCGCCCGCGCCCGCCGCCAGCGCGGCGGCCGCGATGAGAGACACAGCAAGAACGATGCGCCGCATGCTTCCCCCGTCAGGCATTTTTCGTTCCGAGTATCCGCAGCGCCGCGCAAGCCGCGCCGTAGCCGTTGTCGATATTGACCACCGTCACCCCCGGCGCGCAGCTCGCCAACGCCGCGCGCAGCGCGGTTTCGCCGCCCTTGGCCACGCCGTAGCCGACCGAGGTGGGCACCGCGATCACCGCGCCCGGCACCAGCCCGCCCACCACGCTGGGCAGGGCCGCGTCCATGCCCGCAACCACAATGACGACGCGGTGCCGGCGGATTTCATCCACGCGCTGCAACAGCCGCCACAGGCCGGCCACGCCGATATCGCCGATCTCGGTCGCCGCCACGCCGTGATAGGCCAGCGTGCGCGCGGCCTCGCGCGCCACCGCGCTGTCGGAAATGCCGGCGGTCAGCACCGCCACCGGCGGTTTCCCGCCGGGGCGCGGGCGCTTGCCCAGGAACGCGGTCCACGAGGACGGATCGTAGTTCAGCCGCCTTCGCAGCTCGGCGGGCAGCGCGCCGAGCTTCTTGGGGTCGAGCCGCGTCAGCAGGGCGGAGGATTTCGCGCGCGTGAGGCGGCCGAGGATGCCGGCGATCTGCTCCGGCGTCTTGCCGGCGCAGAACAAGGCCTCGTCCAGGCCGATCCGCGCTCGCCGCTCCAGGTCGAGCGTGACGTCAGTCCGCTTCGGCACGGGCTTGGGTCAGGAACGCGCTGCCCGCGCGATAGGGGGCCAACGCCACCTGCAGCGCTTCCGGGAACATGCGCTTGAGCCGCGCCAACACGGCGTCGCGGCGCCGGGCGTCCAAGGCGTCGAGCGCCACCCGGTCCAGCTCGACCACCACGCCCCCGGCGCGCACGCGGCAGCGCACGGTCGAGGGCTTGAGCGTCCGGGCCACGAACCGCTCGGCCGCGTCGACCAAGCTCAGCATGTCGGCCTCGATCCGGATGCCCGTCTCGATGCGGCTGGAAAGGCAGGGCGCGGCCGGCAGCTCGGCGATCGCGCCCAGCCCCAGGCGCCGCGCGATCGCGCGCAGGGCGCGTTTGCCGATCCCAACCTCGACATAGGGGTGGCGCACGCCGTGCTCGCGCGCGGCGTCCAGGCCGGGGCGGTACTCGCCCAAATCGTCGGTGTTGGCGCCGGAGAGAATTTGCGCCTGGGTCGCGGCGCGGATCGCGGCATAGAGGCTGGTCTTGCAGTGGTAGCAGCGATTCACGGGGTTGGCGCGGTAGTCCTCGCGGGCGAACTCGCCGGCGTCCACCACGTCGAGCGTCCAGCCCTCGCGCGCGGCGGTCTCACGCACGCGCGACGTGGCCAGGGGCGGCACGGCCGGAGAGACGGCGTGAAACATGGCGACGCGTCCGGGCGCGCGGCGATGCGCCAGCGCCGCCAGCGTCATGCTGTCCACCCCGCCGCTGACCGCGACCGCGGCCGGGCCGATCGCGTCCAGCGCCGCCTCCAGCGCCGCGAGCCTGCCCGCGGTATCGGAGTCCATCCCCTCCGCGCCCATGTCTGGGGTTTCCTTGACCCTTCCCCGTGATTTGCCGATGCTACCATCCGCGAACCGGCGGCGTACAGGCGGGGCGGGGAAATGGCCGAGGCGATCGACGCGGCGAAGCTCGACCAGTGGATGCGCCGGTCGGTCGACGGCTATCGCGGGCCGCTCGCTATCGCGCCGATTGCCGGCGGCCAATCCAACCCGACCTATCGGCTCGACGCGCCGTCCGGCCGCTACGTACTCAGGCGCAAGCCGCCGGGCAAGCTGTTACCCTCGGCCCACGCCGTGGACCGCGAATTCCGCGTCATGGCGGCGCTCGGCGGGAGCGAGGTGCCGGTGCCGCGCATGCGCGCGCTGTGCGCGGACGAGGCGGTGATCGGCACGGTGTTCTACGTTATGGATTATGTGGACGGGCGCGTGTTCTACGATCCGCGCCTGCCCGGCCTTGCCAACGCCGAGCGGCGGGCGATGTTCGACGACATGAACCGCGTGATCGCGGCGCTGCACCGCGTCGACCCGGCCCAGGTGGGGCTCGGCGACTTCGGCCGTCCCGGCAACTATTTCGCGCGCCAGATCGCGCGCTGGAGCCGGCAATACAAGGCCTCGGAGACCGAGCGGATCGAGGCGATGGACCGGCTGATCGACTGGCTGCCCCGGCATATCCCGCCGAACGAGGAGACCAGCATCGTCCACGGCGATTACCGCATGGACAACCTGATCTTTCATCCCATAGAACCGCGCGTGGTGGCGGTGCTGGATTGGGAGCTTTCGACCCTGGGCCATCCGCTCGGCGATTTCGCCTATCACGCGATGACTTGGCGCTTCACGCCCGAGCTGTTCCGCGGCCTCGCCGGGGTCGATTGCGCCGCGCTCGGCATCCCCGACGAAACGGAATACGTCGCCGCCTATTGCCGGCGCACCGGCCGCGAGCGGATCGAGCACTGGGATTTCTACATGGCGTTCGTCATGTTCCGCATGGCCGCGATCTTCCAGGGCATCATGGGCCGCGTGCGCGACGGCACCGCGACCGACGCCGGCGCGCGCGAGGCCGGGGCCAAGGCCCGGCCGGTGGCCGAGCTCGCCTGGCGCCAGGCCGAGCGCATCCGGCGCGCGGCATAGGGAAAGCGCGGCGATGGACTTGAACCTGAGCGATGGCGAGCGCGAATTCCAGCGGGAGGTGCGGGACTTCATCGCCGCCAACCTGCCGCGCGATATCGCGGAGAAGGTCGAGAACCAGCGGCGGCTTTCCAAGGACGACCATCTGGCCTGGCAGCGCGCGCTCTATCGCCGGGGCTGGATCGCTCCGCACTGGCCGAAAGAGCATGGCGGCACGGGTTGGACGCCGGTCCAGCGCTACCTCTTCCAGCAGGAATGCGCGCTGGCCTATGCGCCGCGCATCATTCCTTTCGGCCTCGCAATGGTAGGTCCCGTGATCGTCGAGTTCGGCACGCCCGAGCAGAAACGGAAATACCTGCCGCGCATCTTGAGCAGCGAAGACTGGTGGTGCCAGGGCTATTCCGAGCCCGAGTCGGGATCGGACCTGGCCAGCTTGCGCACGCGCGCGACCCGCGGCGGCGACCATTACGTGGTCGACGGCGTCAAGACCTGGACTACGCTGGCGCAATATGCCGACCGGATGTTCTGCCTGGTTCGCACCGCCGACGGTCCGAAGAAGCAGGAGGGAATCACGTTCCTTCTGGTCGACATGCGCGCGGCCGGGGTGGCGCTCAAGCCCATCGTCACCTTCGACGGCAGGCACGAGATCAACGAGGTGCGGCTCGACCAGGTGCGGGTGCCGGTCCAAGATCGCGTCGGCGCGGAGGGGCAGGGCTGGACCATCGCCAAGTTCCTTTTGGGCAACGAGCGTGTGGGCATCGCCCAGGTCGGCCAGACCAAGGCGATGCTGGCGCGTCTCAGGCGCATCGCGCAGGACAACGGCCGGGCCGGCGATCCGGCGTTCCGCCGGCGCATGGCCGCGGTGGAGGTCGAGTTGCGGGCGCTGGAGATGACCGAGCTGCGCATCGTCATGGCCGAGCAGCGTGGCCGCTCGCCCGGGCCCGAGGCGTCGCTGCTTAAGATCAAGGGCACCGAGCTGGCGCAGGCCGCGAGCGAGCTTCTGGTCGAGGCGATCGGGCTGGACGCGCTGCCCGACCGCGCGCGCCTGCCCGAAGGCGACAACGCCGCGCCGATTGGGCCGGACTACGCCGACAGCATCGCGCCCTATTACTTCAACTGGCGCAAGGCCTCGATCTTCGGCGGCACCAACGAGATTCAGCGCAACATCATCGCCAAAGCGGTCCTGGGCCTGTAGCGCATGGATCTGTCGCTCACCTGGGAGCAGCAGCAGCTCAAGGACACGCTCGACCGCCTGGTCGCCGGGCACAAGGGCGACTGGCGGGCGCTGTGGAATCGGCTCGCGGAGCTGGGCGTCGTCGGCCTCACGCTTCCTGCCGACGTGGACGGTGCGGGCGGCGGCGGGAGCGAGGCGATGGCGGCGATGCTGGCGCTGGGCCGCGGCAACGCCGCCGTTCCATACATCGAATGCACCGTGCTGGCGGCGGGACTGCTGGATGCCGCCGGATCGCCCGAACAGCGCAAGCAGCACTTGCCGGCCCTGGCGTTGGGGAAAAAACTCGCCATTTTCGCCCATGTCGAACGCGACGGGCTCTTCGACCCGGCGAAAATCTCCGTCCGCGCCGCGCGCGAGGGCGATCATTGGGTCCTGGATGGCCACAAGGACGTGGCGATGTGGGCCGACGCGGCCGATGTGCTGATCGTCTCGGCGCGAACCGGCGCGGGAGCGGGCCTATACCTGGTCGATCCGAAAGCGCCGGGCGTGCGGTTGCGCGGCTATCCGACGGTCGACGGCCATCGCGCGGCCGAAATCGCGCTTGCCGGCGCGCCTGCGGAGTTACTGCCCGGCGGCAGCCAGGCCGCGATCGGCCGCGCGCTCGACCGCGCCGCCGCCGCCGCCGTGGCCGACGCGGCGGGGGCGATGCAGGCGCTCCATGACATGACGCTGGCTTACGCCAAGCAGCGCCGGCAGTTCGATCAGACGATCGGCGCGTTCCAGGCCGTGCAGCATCGCCTCGTGGACATGTTCATCGCGGTCGAGACCGCGCGCTCGATGGCGTGCTTGGCCGCCGTCGCCGCCGACAACGAAGATGCCAACGCCCGCGCCCGCGACGTATCGGCGGCCAAGGCGCACATCGGGCAGCGGGGCCGCTTCGTGGCGCAACAGGCGGTGCAGCTGCACGGCGCCATTGCCATGACCGACGAATACCCGGCAGGGCGCTATTTCAAGCGGCTGACGGCGCTAGAGTTGCTATACGGCGACACGGACTGGCACCTCGCGCGGTTCGCCGCGCTGGGCGGCGACGGAGACAGCCAATGATCGATCTCGGCGACTTGCGGCGAACGTCGGTGGATGGGCTCACCAAGGGCTTTCCCGGCGGCATCGGTGCGCTGCCCTTGGGCGAAGTCGGCAAGAAGGGCTGGAACCTGCTCAGCGAGGACGTGCCGCTGCCCGCCGCGGTGCTGAAGCGTTCGGCGCTGGACCACAACGCGCGCTGGATGCGCGCGTTCCTCGCCCGCACCGGCGCCGCGATCGCGCCGCACGGCAAGACGCCGATGAGCCCGCAGCTTTTCGATATGCAACTGGACGGCGGCGCCTGGGCGATCACGCTGGCGACCGCGCAGCAGGTGGCGGTGGCGCGGCGCTACGGCGTCGGGCGCATCGTGCTGGCCAATCAGCTCGTGGGCAAACAGGCGATTCGCTTCGTGCTCGGGGAACTGAAGCGCGATCCGGGGTTCGATTTCTATTGCTTGGCCGACTCGGTGGAGAACGTGGATGCCCTGGCCGCGGCGGCGCGCGCGGCCGATATCGGCCGGCCGTTGCAGGCGCTGCTGGAAGGCGGCATCCCGGGCGGGCGCACCGGCGCGCGCAGTCTCGATCAGGCCCTAAGGGTCGGGCGGGCAGTTAGGGCGGCCGCGCCCTATCTGGCGCTGCGTGGGGTCGAAGGCTTCGAAGGCCTGCTCAAAGGCGGCGGCCCGGTGGATTCCGCCGCCAAGGTGCGGGGATTCCTGGGTTTCCTGGTCGAGATCGCGCGCGCGGCGGAGAACGAGCGCCTGTTCGCCGACGGGCCGGTGATCCTATCGGCGGGCGGCAGCGCGTTCTTCGACTTGGTGACGGACGTGTTCGGCAAGGCCGGGCTGAAACGCCAGACCCGCGTGCTGACGCGCAGCGGCTGCTACCTGACGCACGACTCGCAGTCCTATTCGCAGAGCTTCGCCGACATGTTGGCGCGCGCGCCCGAGCTGAACGACCTCGGCCCCGGGCTCGAACCCGCGATCGAAATCTGGGCCTATGTGCAATCGAGGCCCGAGCCCGGCAAGTGCCTCTTGACCATGGGCAGGCGCGACGTCGGCACCGACTCGCACAATCCGATACCCTTGAAATGGTTCCGTCCGGGCCTGCACGACGCGCCCCAGGCGATGCAGGGCCGCAACGTCGTCACCGGCCTCAACGACCAACACGCGCACATGGAGATCGACCCGTCCTCGCCGTTGCGGGTGGGCGACATAGTGGCGTTCGGCATCTCGCACCCCTGCACCACGTTCGACAAATGGCAGATGCTGTATCTGGTCGACGACGGCTACACCATCGTCGATGCAGTTAAGACTTTCTTTTAATTGATTTTTTCGTCTCGCGCGCGGCGTGACGTAGATCACAGCGTGCCGGGAAGCGCCGGGGTACAAGGTAAATATACAGCGGTAACGCGCTGTCTCAGTCCCCTCCCAGTTCCCAAGAACTAAGGGCCGCCCGTCGCAACCGGGCGGCCCGATTTTCTTCGGCGCGGACGGTCAGCGGCCGGTGGGCAGGGCCTGGGCGATGGCTTGGGCGATCGGCGCGATGTCGCCGAGGAAGCGCACGCCCGCGCTATGGCCGTCGCGCCAGGCCAGCTCGGCCGGAAACACGCCGTAGCGATCGACCGAAACCGAGAAGTTCTTGGGCAGGTGGATGTCCTTGAAGAAGCGCAGCTTGGCGCCGTCGGCCGAGATGTTCAGGATGGCGCATTCCACCCACTCCGACGACACGTCGATGCGCCCGGTCCACAGCACGCTGAAGCGCGGATTGCGGCGCAGTTCCGCCTTGCCGGGCGGCGGCGGCTCGACCGGACCGATCGCGGTTTCGGCGGCGCTGGAGTTTGCTGGTTTTGCAACCACGGCTGCGTTGGCCATTGCCGTCCTCGACCATGCCGCGGAGACGGTTCTCCGCAGCGACTGACCTGCTCAATCTAGGCCATGGGCGTTAACCAAGCGTTAAAATTCGCGCGGCGCAGCATTGGCCGCGTGAACGCAAAACCTGCAACCTATTGAAGGACTTGCCGGTCCCCTGGGTTTGCGTTCTCTGGGCGGACCGGCCCGGTCGTTCTATCTGTCTTGGCAGGCGGCGCCGGCAAGAAGGCCGATTCGACCAGTTGATAAGCCGCCCTAATTGACGATCCGCCACGTACCGTCGGGTTGCAGGCAGGCCGTGCCATAGGACGGATAATGTTTGCCGTCGATGTTCACGGTGCCGTTGTACTGTCGGCAATAGGTTTGGCTGTGCTGCGACGGCGCATAGGGGTTGTAGGGCGCGGCTTGGTAGCCGGGCTCGTAAGCCGGCGGCGCATAGACCGGCGGCGCGGGCGGCGGCACATAGGCCGGCGGCGGCGCGTAGGCGACGTAGCGGTGGTGCCGGCGGCTGTCTTGGTCGGCCGCGGCGGCGATTATCGCGCCGAGGCCCAAGCCCAGGATGCCGCCGATCGCCGCGCCCTTGCTCTTGCCAGCGGCATAGCCGATTCCGGCGCCCAAGCCGCCGCCGATCAACCCGCCGAACAGCGGATCCAGGTCGCCCGCGCGGCTTGGGGCGGCGCCGGTGGCGACGAGCCCGACGGACAGGGCGATCACGGTCAGGAATTTTGCGATCTTGCGCGTCATGGTCGTCACCCCTTGTTCATCGAGCGAGCCGTTCCTCGGCTCTTGTCGTTTCGGCTCTTGTCGTTTCACGGGCCGCCGCCCGCGATCCTGCGGCGCCGGTTTTGCCAGGGCGCCATCTGCCGCCAACCTTATTCGTCCGACCTGAACGCCTCATGAATGGGGAAATTCCGGGCCTGCGCGGAGTCCGGGCTGGCTCGACAGGCCTAGGACTGGCATGCCAGTGTCGGCCATCCCGCCAGGCAAACGCCGGAAACACGCCATGCCCAAGACCCAGGACGTCGCCATGCTGCCGGCGACCGAGCTGCTGTCGCTCTACGCCAAGAAGAAGCTTTCGCCGGTCGAGGCGGCGACCGCCGCCCTCGACCGCATCGTGCTCCACAACGCCGCGTTCAACGCCTTTTGCCTGATTGACGGCGGCGGCGCGCTGGAAGCCGCGCGCCAGTCCGAGCGGCGCTGGAAACGCGGCGAGCCGGCGGGGCCGCTGGACGGCGTGCCGGTCGGCGTCAAGGACATCATGCTGACCCGGGGTTGGCCCACGTTGCGCGGCAGCAAGGCGATCGACCCCAAGAGCCAGAAATGGGAAGAGGACGCCCCGGCCGTGGCGCGGCTGCGCGAGGCCGGCGCGGTGTTTCTCGGCAAGACCACCACGCCCGAGCTCGGCTGGAAGGGGATCACCGACAGCCCGCTGACCGGCATCACGCGCAATCCGTGGAACCCCGACATGACGCCGGGCGGCTCCAGCGGCGGGGCGGCCGCGGCCTTGGCGGCCGGCATGGGCGCGCTGATGACCGGCACCGACGGCGGCGGGTCGATCCGCATTCCCGGCGCGTTCACCGGCGTGTTCGGCATCAAGCCCAGCTTCGGGCGCGTGCCGGCCTATCCCATGAGCCCATTCGGCACGGTGGCGCATATCGGCCCGATGGCGCGCAGCGTCGCCGACGCGGCGCTGATGCTCTCGGTCATGGCCGCGCCCGACGACCGGGATTGGTACGCGCTGCCGCCGGAGCGCGCGGACTATGTGAAGGGCCTCAACAAGGGCGTGAAGAGCCTCAGGATCGGCTACAGCCCCGACCTCGGCCACGCCAAGGTCGACCCCGAAATCGCCGCGGCGGTGGCGGCCGGGGCTAGGCTGTTCGACCGCCTCGGCGCCAGGGTCGAGCAAGTCGATCCCGGCCAGGGCACGTCCGCGTTCAAGGACGCGCACGACTATTTCACGGTCCATTGGAACGCCGGCGCGGCCAATGCGCTGTCGATGTTCTCGGCCAAGCAGCGCGCGGGCATGGATGCGGGCTTGCAGGAGATCGCCGCCATCGGCGAACGCTACACGGCGCTGCAATTTTTGGCGGCGGTCAAGCGGCGGGAAGAGCTGGGGGCGCTAATGAACCGCTTCCACCGGACATACGATCTGCTGCTGACCCCGGCGATGCCGATTCCGGCCTTCGCCGCCGGGCGCGAAACGCCGGCCAAGTCGGGCATGAAGCGCTGGACCGAATGGACGCCCTTCACCTATCCGTTCAACCTCACGCGCCAGCCCGCCGCCGTGGTGCCCTGCGGACTGACCGGGGCGGGGCTGCCGGTGGCCCTCCAGCTCGTCGGGCCGATGTATGCCGACGCGCTGGTGCTGCAAGCCGCGCGCGCCTACGAAAAGGCGCGACCCTTCGTCATGCCAGCCCTGGCATAGCTGTCGCGGCGCAAAAACGGCCCCAGCCGACCACGCGGCCGGGGCCGTGCCGATCTGCGGCAAGTCCCGATGGCTTTTGCGAACGGATTTATCTCGGGTGATGCCGGCCGCGTCTTGGGACGATCTTCGTTGTTCGCGCGGCCTTGCGCTTTCCTCCCACTCGGGCCGATCGTCCCCACCATGCAATTAACGCCGCGGGGCCGTGCGGTATTCCTTGGCGCCAACGCAAAAGACGACGGCCCCGTCCGACGTCGCGGACGGGGCCGTGCCGATTTCGTAGAAGGCTTCGGACCGGACTACTTCACTTCATCGCGGTCTTGGCCTTCTCCACCGCCGCCAGGCAGGCCTTCTCGTCCTTCTTGCTGAGGGCGGACTCGGCGTTCTTGTATTCCTTGCCGGCAGCTTCTTTCTTGGCGCCGGCGGGGGCCTTGTCCCACGCGGCCTTGAGCGCCTTCATCTCGTCGGCGCAGCCCTTGCCTTGCGCCAGGGCGGGCAGGGCGGCGAGACCGGTCAGCGCCAGGGTGGCGAGGGCGATGGCGAATTTCTTCATGGGAGGTTCTCCAGTCCTAGGGGTTCACGCGCATTGCGTTACGCCGGCCGGGTGCGGTCCGGCTGCAACACGGGAAAAACGCGGACGCGGGCATGAAATTCCGCGCCGGCCGGGCGGCCCGCCCCAGCCCATAGTCGCTTGAAATTCGACCACAAATATTGCGTAGTGTGAGGCGGGACCGGTTTCGGAATAAAAATCTGCCCTGGCCGGTAACGGAATGGCGGCCCAAATGTGGCGGGTCGACGTTAA
>JBQTIS010000447.1:0-3088 GCA_052387895.1 Rhodospirillales bacterium
GGCGATAGGCCTCGGCGTGGTGCTTCAGGATGTCGGGGCCGATCTTGAGATCCTCGGAATAGTCCGAGGCGACGACCCACAGGCGCAGGATGTCGGCGCCGTGCTGGCTCACCACGTCCTGCGGCGCGGTGACGTTGCCCAGCGACTTCGACATCTTGCGGCCCTGCTCGTCCAGCACGAAGCCGTGCGTCAGCACCGCGTCGTAGGGCGCGCGGCCGCGCGTGCCGCAGGATTCCAGGAGCGAGGAATGGAACCAGCCGCGATGCTGGTCCGAGCCTTCCAGGTAAAGGTCGGCCGGCCAATGGAGGTCGGCGCGCTGTTCCAGCACGAAGGCGTGGGTCGAGCCGCTCTCGAACCACACCTCGACGATGTCGCGCACCTGCTCGTACTGCGCCGCGTCGTATTTGCCGCCCAGGAAATCCTGCGGGTCGCGGGCGAACCAGGCGTCGGCGCCCTCGGCCATGAAGGCGTCGAAGATGCGCCGGTTGACCTCGGGATCCTTCAGCGGCCGGCCGGTCTTCTTGTCCATGAACACGGCGATCGGCACGCCCCAGGCGCGCTGGCGCGACACGCACCAGTCCGGGCGCTGCTCGATCATGGAATAGAGCCGGTTCTTGCCCTGGGGCGGGAAGAACCGGGTCGCCTCGATCGCCTTCAGCGCCGTGGCGCGCAAGGCGTTGATCTCCATGCCGATGAACCATTGCGGCGTGTTGCGGAAGATCACCGGCTTCTTCGAGCGCCAGGAATGCGGGTACTGGTGCTTCAGCCGCCCGCGCGCGATCAGCATCCCGGCGTCTTTCAGGGCCGCGATCACCGCGTCGTTGGCGTCGCCCTTCTCGCCCCGGGCGGTGATGACGCTCTTGCCCTGAAGGCCCGGCGCGTCCGACGTGAAGAACCCGTCGGCGTCCACGGTATAGGGGATGCGCGTGTCGATGCCGCGCTTCTTCAACCTCCCGGCGTTCTGGGTCCAGATCTCGTAGTCCTCGCGGCCGTGGCCGGGCGCGGTGTGAACGAACCCGGTGCCGGCGTCCGATGTGACGTGATCGCCGGCCAGCAAGGGCACGTCGAACTCGTAGCCCTTCCCGCGCAGGGGATGGGCGCAGGTGGTTGCCTCCAGCGTCGCTTGCGGTAACGCCGCGACCTTTGCGAACGAGGTCACGCGCGCCTGCTTGAAGACCGCTTTGGCCAAGCTGTCGGCAAGCACGAATAGGTCGCCCGGCTTCGCCCAGTTGTCGGCCGGGGCGGCGGCAACCTTGTAGAGCCCGTAGGAGATCTTGGGCGAAAAGCAGATCGCGCGGTTCCCAGGGATTGTCCAGGGTGTGGTTGTCCAGATGAGAATGCTTGCGAGCTTCAGGAGCTTATCAATTTCCACCCCTGCACTTACTTCA
The DNA here is from genome assembly GCA_052387895.1 of Rhodospirillales bacterium. Classification (GTDB taxonomy): domain Bacteria; phylum Pseudomonadota; class Alphaproteobacteria; order JAEULC01; family JAEULC01; genus JAEULC01. Next base: position 1,389 of record JBQTIS010000447.1, read on the forward strand.
TCGACTCTGGGCGGGAGCAAGTTCCCGTGTTCATCCACATCGGTGCTCAAGCCGAATACATACGCGGAGTGCGATATTGGAAACTTCACCCACACCGTGTCCGAGGTGAAGTCCTCGTACTCGATCTCGGCCTCGGCCAGCGCGGTCTTCTCCACCACCGACCACAGCACCGGCTTCTCGCCGCGGAACAGCCCGCCGTTCAGAAGGAACTTGTGGATCTCCTGGGCGATCAGCGCCTCGGCCTCGAAGGTCATGGTGCTGTAGGGGTTCTCCCAGTCGCCCAGGCAGCCCAGGCGCTGGAACTCCTCGCTCTGCACCCCCATCCAATAGGCGGCGAACTCGCGGCATTCCCGGCGGAACTCGACGATCGGCACCCTATCCTTGTCCTTGCCCTGGGCGCGGTACTGCTCCTCGATCTTCCATTCGATCGGCAGGCCGTGGCAGTCCCAGCCCGGCACGTAGTTGGAATCCCTGCCCAGCATCTGCTGCGAGCGGCTGACCACGTCCTTGAGAATCTTGTTGAGCGCGTGGCCGATATGCAGGTTGGCGTTGGCGTAGGGCGGCCCGTCGTGCAGGATGAACTTCTCGCGGCCTTTGCTCTCGGCCCGCAGCCGTTTCCACAGGCCGATCTTGCGCCAATGCGCCAACAGCTCGGGCTCGCGCGCCGGCAGCCCCGCCTTCATCGGGAACGCCGTCTTGGGCAGGAACACCGTGGCCTTGTAGTCGGCGGGCTTCGCGGCCGCGCCCCGGGCGGGCTTGTCGCGGTCGTTCACGACGCCATCGCCTTCCTGGCCGGCGCGCCGCCGGCCGCGCCCAAGATCCGCCGGGCCTGCTTCGCGTCCTCGGCGATCTGGGCCTTGAGCGCGTCGAGGCCGTCGAACTTGCGTTCGGGCCTCAGGTACTCGATCAGCCGCACGCGCAGCCGCTGGCCGTAAAGGTCTTCCTGGAAATCGAACAGGTGCGCCTCGAGCAAAAGCCGCGCGCCGCCGACCGTGGGCCTGGCGCCGAAATTGGCGACGCCCATGAGCCACGGCGCGCCCTTGCGGTCCAGCGCCGCGCGCACGGCGTATACGCCGGTCCGCGGCGGCAGGTCGGAGCGGTGATCGACGTGGGCGGTGGGGAACCCCAGCGTGCGGCCGCCGCCGTCGCCGCGGCGCACGCGGCCGCCGATCTCGAACGGCCGGCCGAGTGCGCGCGCGGCGCCCGCGGGATCGCCGGCTTGCAGGCGCGCGCGCACGGCGGTGGAGGAATAGGTCGCCGCCCCGTCGCCGACCGCCGCGACCACCGTCACGCCGACGCCGTTTTCCGCCGCCACGCGCTTGAGCAGCGCCACGTCGCCGCCGCGCCCGCGCCCGAACACGAAGTCCGCGCCGCACACGACATGGGCCAGGCCGAGCTTGCGCGCCAGAACGTCGGCGACGAAATCTTCGGCCGCGATCGAGGCGAAGGCGCGGTCGAATTTCGGCGCCAGCATCAGCTCGACGCCGAGCTCGTCCAGCAGCAGCGCCTTGACGCGGAACGGCGTCAGGCGGAAGGGCGGGTCCTGCGGCCGGAACAGCCGGCGCGGGTGCGGCTCGAAGGTCAGCACCGCGGACTTGGCGCCGCGCTGGGCGGCGATGCGCCGCGCCGCGTCGATCACCGCGCGGTGCCCCAGGTGCACGCCGTCGAAATTGCCGATCGCGGCGACCGCGCCGCGGGCG
>JBQTIS010000448.1:0-7666 GCA_052387895.1 Rhodospirillales bacterium
TCAGGCCAAGCGTCCAAAACAGCATGGCAGCCTCCCGCGATCGCGCGAATCGCCAATGGTCGGGCGGGTGTCGCGGAGATAACGCGGCACCCCCGGCATGCGTTGCATGGTCCGGTCGCTGCTGCCACAGTTGCCCCAGGTCTTTATCGAGGAGAGTCCGCCGATGTCCGCCGATGCCGCCCAGCAATGGCAATTCTGGATCGATCGAGGTGGCACGTTCACCGACATCGTCGGCCGCCGGCCCGACGGCACGCTGGTGACGCACAAGCTGCTGTCGGAGAATCCCGAGCGGTACAAGGACGCGGCGTTGCAGGGCATCCGCGACCTCTTGGGCGTGCGGGGCGCCGCGCCGATCCCGCCTGGCCGCGTCGCCGCCGAGAAGATGGGCACCACCGTCGCCACCAACGCGTTGCTGGAGCGCAAAGGAGAGCGCACGGCCCTGGCGATCACCCGGGGGTTCGCCGATGCCCTGCGCATCGCCTACCAGAACCGTCCGAAGATTTTCGCCCGCCATATCGTGCTGCCGGAATTGCTGTACGAGCGCGTGGTCGAGATCGACGAGCGCCTGGGCGCGCAGGGCGAGGTTTTGACTCCGCTCGACCTGGAAACCGCGCGGGCCGGGTTGCGGGCCGCCTACGACGCGGGCATCCGCTCGCTCGCCGTCGTGTTCATGCACGGCTATCGCTATCCCGCGCATGAGCGGGCGGTGGCGAAGCTGGCGCGCGAGATCGGCTTCACCCAGGTCTCGGTCAGCCACGAGGTGAGCCCGCTGATGAAGCTGGTGAGCCGCGGCGACACCACGGTGGTCGACGCCTATCTCTCGCCGATCCTCAGGCGCTATGTCGACCGCGTGGCGGCGGAGCTGGGCCAGGTGCGCCTGATGTTCATGCAGTCGAACGGGGGCCTGACCGACGCGCGGCGCTTCCAGGGCAAGGACGCGATCCTGTCGGGCCCGGCCGGCGGGGTGGTCGGCGCGGTCGAAACCGCCACGAAAGCGGGCTTCGCCAAGGTGATCGGCTTCGACATGGGCGGCACCTCGACCGACGTGATGCACTACGACGGCCAATACGAGCGCGCGTTCGAGACGCTGGTCGCGGGGGTGCGGATGCGCGCGCCGATGATGCGGATTCACACCGTGGCCGCGGGCGGCGGGTCGATCCTGTTCTTCGACGGCGCGCGCTATCGCGTGGGGCCGGAATCGGCCGGCGCCAATCCCGGTCCCGCCTGCTACCGTCGCGGCGGCCCCTTGTGCGTAACCGACGCCAACGTGATGGTCGGCAAAATTCAGCCCGATTTCTTCCCCCAGGTGTTCGGGCCGACCGGCGACCAGAAGCTCGACGGCGCGGCCGTGCGGCGCAAGTTCGCGGCCCTGGCCGCCGAGATCAAGGCGAAAACCGGCAACGACCGCGCGCCCGAAGAGGTGGCGGAGGGGTTCTTGAAGATCGCGGTCGAGAACATGGCCAACGCCATCAAGCAGATCTCGGTGCAGCGCGGCTACGACGTGACCGAATACACGCTCAACTGCTTCGGCGGCGCGGGCGGCCAGCACGCCTGCCTGGTGGCCGACGCCCTCGGCATGACCACGGTCTATATCCATCCGCTCGCCGGCGTGCTGTCGGCCTACGGCATGGGCCTGGCGGATCTCAGGGTGATGCGCGAGCGCGCGGTCGAGGCCGCGCTCGACGATAAGGCCCTGCCGGGCGTCGCCAAGGTGCTGGACGCGCTGGCGGCGGACGGCGTCGCGGAAATGCGCCGGCAGGGCGTGCCGGACGCCCGCATCGCCGTCTTGCGCCGCGTGCTGGTGCGCTATGCCGGCACCGACACGCCGATGCTGGTGGATTTCGGCGGCCGCGCGCAGATCGTGAAGTCGTTCGAAGCCGCGCACCGACAGCAATACGGCTTCTTCATGCCGGAGAAGGAGCACGTGATCGAGGCCGCCTCGGCCGAGGTGGTCGGCCGCGGCGATCCGGTGGTCGAGCCGCGCCCGCCGGAGGCGGCAAAAACGAATCCCGCCGCGCGCGCGCGGGTCGCGATGTTCACCGAAGGCGCGGAACATCCCACCCCGGTGTACGACCGCGACGATTTGAAGCCCGGCAACCGGCTGGACGGGCCCGCGATCGTGGTGGACCGCAACGCCACCACGGTGGTCGAGCCGGGCTGGCGCGCCGAGGTCACGCCGCTCGACCACCTGGTGCTGCGCCGCGTCGTGGCCAAGCGGCGCGGGGCGGCGATCGGCACGTCGGTGGACCCCGTCATGCTCGAGGTGTTCAACAACCTGTTCATGTCGATCGCCGAGCAGATGGGCGTGACCCTGGGCAACACCGCCTATTCCGTGAACATCAAGGAACGGCTGGACTATTCCTGCGCCATGTTCGACGCGGAAGGGGGGCTGATCGCCAACGCGCCGCACATGCCCGTGCACCTGGGCTCGATGGGCGAAAGCGTGCGCGCGGTCGTGCGCGCCCGGCGCGGCGCGATCAAGCCCGGCGACGTGTACGTGCTGAACGCGCCCTACAACGGCTGCACGCACCTGCCCGACATCACCGTGATCACCCCGTTGTTCCGCGACGACGGCCTAGGGGACGACAGGACCATTTTGTTTTTCGTGGGCTCCCGCGGCCACCACGCCGACGTGGGCGGCATCACCCCCGGCTCGATGCCGCCGGACAGCCGGGTGGTCGAGGAAGAGGGCGTGCTGCTGGACAACGAATTGCTGGTCGAGAACGGCCGGTTCCGCGAGCAGGAAATCTCCGCGCTGTTCCTCGGCGCCAAGTACCCGGCGCGCAACCTGCACCAGAACCTGGCGGACTTGCGCGCGCAGATCGCGGCCAACGAGAAGGGCGTGCAGGAGCTGCGCCGGATGGTCGCGCATTTCGGCCTCGCCACGGTGCAGGCCTACATGAAGCACGTGCAGGACAACGCCGAGGAGCAGGTGCGCCGCGTGCTGGACGTGCTGAAGGACGGCGGCTTCGCCTACAAGATGGACGACGGCAGCGTCATCAAGGTGGCGATTTCGATCGACAAGAAGGCGCGGCGCGCCAGGATCGACTTCGCCGGCACCAGCCCGCAGCGCCCCACCAACTACAACGCGCCTTCGGCGGTGTGCCGCGCCGCGGTGCTGTACGTGTTCCGCACGCTGGTCGACGACGACATCCCGATGAACGAGGGCTGCCTCAAGCCGCTCGACGTGGCGATCCCCGAGGGCTCGATGCTGAACCCGCGCTATCCCGCGGCCGTGGTGGCGGGCAACGTCGAGACCTCGCAATGCATCACCGACGCGCTTTACGGCGCGCTTGACGTGATGGCGGGCGCTCAAGGGACCATGAACAACTTCACCTTCGGCAACGACCAGCACCAGTACTACGAGACCATCTGCGGCGGCTCGGGCGCGGGCGAGGGCTTCGACGGCACCTCGGCGGTCCACACCCACATGACCAACTCGCGGCTGACCGATCCCGAGGTGCTGGAATGGCGCTTCCCGGTGCTGCTGGAGAGCTTCGCGATCAATCGCGGCTCGGGCGGGGCGGGGCAGTGGAAGGGCGGCGACGGCACGATCCGGCGCGTGCGGTTCCTGGAGAAGATGACGGCGGTGATCCTGGCCAACCACCGCCGGGTGCCGCCCTTCGGGCTCCGGGGCGGATCGCCGGGCGCGCTGGGGCGCAACTGGGTCGAGCGCACCGACGGCACGCGCCTGGTGCTGACGGCCTGCGACCAGGCCGAGATGGAGCCGGGCGACGTGTTCGTGATCGAAACCCCCTCGGGCGGCGGCTACGGTCCGCCCGCGGCAAAGTGCGAAGCGGGCGCGCAAAGAACGGCGGCGGAATAGGTCAGTCCAGCAGCTTGGCCGCGGTCGCCAGGGGAATGAACAGGCGTTTCAGGCCGTCCGACAGGTCTGAGAATCCGTGACGCCGGTAGAAGGCCGCCGCCGCGTCGTCCTTGGCGTCGACGAGCAGCGCATAGGCCGAAAGCTCGCTGCGCACGCAGCGCTTGATCGCGTCCCGCAGCAGCACGCCGCCCAGGCCGCGCCCGCGCCGTCGCCGATCCACCGCCAACCGTCCGACCAGCGCCGCCGGAACCGAGGGGTATCGCGGCAGCTTTCGGGCAGTTGTCTCCGGCAAGCGGTCGAGGTCTACGCCCGCCGCCGACAGCGTGTAGTAGCCGAGCACGGCGGGAGCGCCAGGAGCCACTGCCACAAACGTGCCGGCGAAGCGCCGCCGGGCATGCTGGCTTGCGTGCTGCTTCAGGAAACGATCCAGCGCCTCGACTCCGGACTCAAACTCCGTGCGGTCGTGGCGGTCGCCGAACGGCTCGACCAGCCAGGTGGCCCCGGCGGCGGCCATCTTGTCACTCGCCTACGAGCTTGCGGTAAAGCCGAAACGCCTCTCTCATCGCTTCGGTCGGCTCGGGCGGGTTGATGAGGGCTTGGGCGAACCGCTCGCTGTCGCGCCGGTTCAGCGCGATCGCCTCGTGCTCGCGGATGGTCTGCTTCGCGGCATGGTAGGCGCTGTCGAGCACGAAATCGGTCAGCGACCGCCCCAGATGGTCGGCCGCGCGCTGGATCGCCGCCTTCTGTTCCCGGCCGATGCGAAGCTCCAGGCGCGCCGTCTTGCGGGCAGCGGCGGCATAGCCGGCGCGCCGCTCGCGCAGCCGGTTTCGCTTGGTGTCGCGGGTTTTCGGCATGGCGCGGCCCCGTTTCTTTGGTGTACGGCAAATAGCCGTACATACTAGGCGCGGGAGCGAACCGGCGGCAAGAATCAATCTTACGGTTGACAATCAACCGATCCTTTGACAATATCCCGCCATGGGTCAGGCGGCGGGCAACATCGCGTTCATCGGCGGGGTGGAAAATCCCGAAGAGGAGCTGTTGAACCGCGTGTTCTTCGCGCTCTCGGACCCGGCGCGCCGCGCGATCCTCGGCCGGTTGAGCGAACAGGCGCTGCTGGTGGGCGAGCTCGCCCAGCCGTTCGCCATCTCGCTCCAGGCCGTCTCGCGCCACATCCAGGTGCTGGTGCGCGCGGGGCTGGTGCAGCAGGAGCGCACCGGGCGCATCAGCCGCTGCTCGCTCGACGCCGGGCCGATCTTCCAGGCCGCGGTCTGGATCAACCGCTACAGCAAGTACTGGCAGGCCCAGTTCGACGTTCTGGCGGCCTCGTTGCAGACGATCGACGCGCGGCGGGGCGCCGACGGCAAGCGCGCGGGGCGGCGGAAACGGCGGGGCCGCGCTTGAGAGGAAATTACCAACCGAACGGAGGGAGCATGATCGAGAATCACCGGATCGTCGGGCGCGACCAGTGGCTGGCCGCCCGCAAGCAACTGCTGGCGAAGGAGAAGGAATTCACCAAGGCCCGCGACCGGCTGAGCCAGGAGCGGCGCGCGCTGCCCTGGGTGCGGGTGGACCAGGACTATGCGTTTGACGGGCCGGAGGGCCGCGAGACCTTGGGGCAACTCTTCGCCGGGAAGTCCCAGCTCGCGGTCTATCACTTCATGTTCGATCCGGGCTGGGAGGCGGGCTGCAAGGGCTGCTCGTTCTGGGCCGACAGCTTCGAGCGCAACGTCGTGCACCTGGCGCACCGCGACGTGACGCTGGTGGCGATTTCGCGCGCGCCGCTGCCCAAGCTCGAGGCCTTCAAGCAGCGCATGGGCTGGACCTTCAAGTGGGTGTCCTCGGCCGGCAACGACTTCAACTACGATTACCATGTGTCGTTCGCGCCCGAGCAGCCGGCGAACGGCAACGCCGAGTACAACTATGGGCCCCGCACCGGCAACATGCCGGAGCTGCCGGGCCTCAGCGTCTTCTACAAGGACGCCAAGGGCGCCGTGTTCCACACCTATTCCTGCTACGCGCGCGGGCTCGACATGCTGAACGCGGCCTACCAGTTCCTGGATCTGGTGCCGAAGGGCCGCGACGAGGCGGACCTTCCCTACACCATGGCCTGGGTGCGCCACCGCGACAGCTACGCCAAGTAGGTCCAAGCAAGTAGGTCCAAGCAAGTAGGCCAAGGAGACACGCGATGAAATACGCCGACGCGAGCAAGCGGTTGAACGCGCACCGCGGCGAAATCGCCGCGATCAGAAGGAAGATGAAGAAAATCCAGGCCGGCATCGCGCCGCAGCCGGTCCAGGATTACACGCTCGCCACGACCGCGGGGCCGGTCCGGCTGTCGCAGCTGTTCGGCGCCAAGAAGGACCTGTTCGTGATCCACAACATGGGCGCGTCCTGCCCCTATTGCACGCTGTGGGCCGACGGGTTCAACGGCATCTACCACCACCTCGCCGACCGCGCCGCGTTCGTGGTGGCGAGCCCCGACGCGCCCGCGGCGCAGCGGAAGTTCGCGCAAGGGCGCGGCTGGCGCTTCCCGATGGTCAGCCACCGGGGCACCGGCTTCGCCCAGGACATGGGCTACCGCTCCAAGCACGGCTGGCTGCCCGGCATCTCGGCGTTCAAGCGCGCCCGGGGCGGAATCGTGCGCGTGTCGGACGCGGCGCTGCACCCCGGCGACGACTACTGCGCGCTGTGGCACATCTTCGACCTTCTGCCCGAAGGGGCGGGGGACTGGCAGCCCAGGTACAAGTACGGGTGATCGACCCTGGGCGGGCGGTTTCATTGCGCTGGACACCGTCATGGCCGGGCCGTTCCGAAGGAACGTGTCCCGGCCATCCACGTCCCGCGCAGCGGCTCGACGCGGCCCCGACGTGGATGGCCGCAACAAGTGCGGCCATGACGATTTGGTGTTGGGCGCCATCGAGCCCTGGGCACCGCCGATGCGCGATTGATCGAATACAATCGTGGTAGGCTGGAAATCGATGCTGCCGCTGCTTCCCGACCTTCCCGCGCTGCTCGCGTTCCTCGCCGCGGGGCTGGCGCTGAACCTCACGCCCGGGCCGGACATGGCCTATGTCGCGGCCAGGGGCGCGGCCGGGGGAAGGCGCGCGGGCGTGGTCTCCGCGCTCGGCGTCGGCGCGGGCTGCGTGGTGCACACCGCCTTCGTGGCGCTGGGATTGGCGGCGGTGCTGGCGGCGTCCGCCGCCGCCTACCAGGCCGTCCGCTGGGCGGGCGCGGCCTATCTGCTCTATGTCGCCGGGCAGATCTGGAAGCAGGGCGACGCGCCGCCCAACCTGCGCCCGCTCGGCGCGGCCGGCCCGTGGCGCGTGTTCGCGCAAGGCGCGCTGATCAACGTGCTGAACCCCAAGGTGGCGCTGTTCTTCCTGGCCTTCCTGCCGCAATTCGTGGATCCCTCGGCCGGCGACGTGGCGCTGCGCCTGGCCGTGCTGGGCACGATTTTCAATCTCACCGGCACGGCGGTGAACCTGGCCGTGGGCGCGATGGCGGGCGCGGCCGCAACGTTGCTCGCCCGTCGCGCGGCTTGGTGGCGCTGGCAGAACCGCGCCGTGGCGCTGGTGCTGGCGGGGCTGGCGGCAAGGCTGGCCTTGGCGCCGTCGCGGGGTTGAGCGGGGCTTGACCCAGACCTTGTACGGGCCCATATTCTGGCTAGCCAGCTAGCTAGCCAGGAGAACCCAATGGCCGCCAAATGGCCGCTTCAGGAGGCGAAGAACAAGTTCAGCGCCGTGGTCGAGGCCGCGCGGCGCAAGGGGCCGCAGACCGTCACCAAGCGCGGCCAGGACGCTGTCGTCGTGGTGTCGGCCGAGGACTTCGAGCGCCTGCGCA
>JBQTIS010000449.1:0-5341 GCA_052387895.1 Rhodospirillales bacterium
GGACTTGCGAAACCCGGGCTGATCGTCGAGCGCGACCTGGCCGAACAGAGCTTCGGCGAGTGGCAGGGCCGGGTTCGCGCCGAGATCTACAAGGCGCACGGCCTGCCGCATAATTTCTGGCTGGCCCCGGCGCGCACGCGCCCGCCCGGCGGCGAGACTTTCGTGGAGGTGATCGAGCGCGTGACGCGCTGCGTGCACCGCTTGTCGTCCGAGCACGCCGGCGGCGACATCATAGCCTTCGCCCACGGCGGCACGATCCGCGCGGCCCTCGCGCTCGCCTGCGGCTGCGCGCCGGAATCGGCCTTGAGCTTCGCCGTCGACAACCTGTCGCTGACGCGCATCGACCACATCGACCCGATCGGCCCCAATGCCGCGTGGCGCGTCAACAGCGTCAACCAGCCGCCGCGCGTCGGCCGCCCGGCGATGGGCCATACCGGCGGCTCCGCGGTCGCTTGAGCGTCCTGCCGCGCCTCACGTTGGTTCTCGGCGGCGCGCGGTCGGGCAAAAGCCGCTACGCCGAGCAACTGGTCGCGGCCGCGGCAGGGAAACCCGTCTACATCGCCACCGCCGAGGCGCTGGACGACGAGATGCGCCGGCGCGTCGCCGCGCATCGCGCGCGCCGCGGCCCGCAATGGACAACGGTGGAGGCCCCGCTCGCGCTGGCGCGGGCGCTGGGCGCGCTGGAGCCGGGCGGGCCTGCGCTGGTCGATTGCCTGACGCTGTGGCTCAGCAACGCGATGCTGGCCAAGCGCAACCTGGTGCTTGAATGCGACGGCCTGGTCGCGGCCCTCCGGTCCTGCCGCGCGCCGGTGGTGGCCGTGTCGAACGAAGTGGGGCTGGGCGTCGTACCGGAAACGCCGCTCGGCCGCGAGTTCCGCGACGCCCAGGGCGTCCTCAACCAGCGCGTGGCGGCGGTGGCCGATCGCGTGGTGCTGATGGCCGCCGGCCTGCCCATGATCATCAAGGACTGAATTCGGCGTTTGGCGCGCTGAATCTCCCGGATTTCTTTCCTCGGCGTCTTGGCGCCTTGGTGGTTAAATCTTTTTCCGCTATTTTCAGGGCGCCGATGGTCCCCGATCAGGGGCCAAGAGGGAATCCGGTCACGCCGGAGCTGCCCCCGCAACTGTCGGCGGCGAGCTTTCGTCCACGCGGCCACTGCCATGCCCAAGGGGCGTATTCCCACGGGCGCGGGCGGGAAGGCGGGGCGAAGGCCATGACCCGCCGAGCCAGGAGACCTGCCATCGGCCAAGGCGTCGCAACCCATTCGACCGGGCGGGGTGTCCGGGGGAGCAGATCGATCCAATGAGCGCGCGCATTCCCGCCACCGTCGTGACCGGCTTTCTGGGCGCGGGCAAGACCAGCCTGTTGCGCCACGTGCTGGAGTCCGCGCGGGGCAAGCGACTGGCCGTGGTGATCAACGAGTTCGGCGATCTGGGCATCGACCGCGAGATCGTCACGGGCTGCGGCATCGCTTCCTGCCGCGAGGAGGACATCGTGGAGCTGGCCAACGGCTGCATCTGCTGCACCGTGGCCGACGATTTTCTGCCGACGATCATGAAGCTGATCGACCGGCCCGACCCGCCCGACCATATCGTGATCGAGACCTCGGGCCTGGCCCTGCCGAAGCCTCTGGTCAAGGCGTTCGACTGGCCCGAGGTGCGCGCGCGCGTGACCGTGGACGGGGTGGTGGCGGTGGTGGACGCCGCGGCCGTGGCCGCCGGGCGCTTCGCCAGCGATCCTGAAGCGCTGGCCAGGCAGCGCGCGGCCGATTCCTCGCTCGAGCACGACAACCCGCTGGAAGAGGTGTTCGAGGATCAACTCGCCTGCGCCGATCTGGTGGTGCTGAACAAGCGCGACCTGCTGGACGGCCACGCCCGCGCCCGCGTGGAAGCCGGCATCGCCGCGAGCCTGAGGCCGGGCGTGAAGCTGGTGGCGAGCGAGCACGGCCGCGTGCCGGTGGCGGCCCTTCTCGGCATCGACGCCGCGGCCGAGGACGATCTCGACGGCCGCAAGTCGCGCCACGACGCCGCGGGCCTCGACCACGACCACGACGATTTCACCAGCTTCGCCGTCGCCATGCCGGCGATGGGCGACAGCGATGCGTTGATCGCCGGGCTGAGGCGGATCGTGGCCGCGCACGACATCCTGCGCGTCAAAGGATTCCTCGATGTCGCGGGCAGGCCGCGCCGCCAGGTGGTGCAGGGCGTGGGCGGCCGGTTCCACTGCTATTTCGACCGGCCCTGGCGCGAGGGCGAGCGGCGCCAGGGCGCCGTCGTGGTGATCGGGCGCGCGGGACTCGACCGCGCCGCGATCGAGGAAGCGATCCGCGAAGCGGCTCAAGCAGCCGCCAGGGCCTGACATGCATCTGCTGGCCGCCAAGCCCGGCCCCGACGGCTACCAGCTTGGCGGCGACGGCGAGGCCGCGACCGATCTGGGCCAGACGCCGGGCGAAATCGTGGTCCTGACATCGGCCGACAGCGAGCTCGCGTGCCTGAGCGCCGCGCGCGCGCGGCTGCCGGCGGAATTTCCGCCCCTTCGTCTCGCCAATCTTTTGCGCCTGCGCCACAACCTGTCGGTCGATCTGTACCTGGACCAAATCGCGGCCAAGGCGAAGCTGGTCGTGGTACGGCTTTTGGGCGGGCGCGGCTATTGGCCCTACGGCGCGGATGAACTGGTGGCGCTGGCGCGCCGCGAGGGCGTCAAGCTGGCGCTGCTGCCGGGCGACGACCAGCCCGATCCCGAGCTGCTGACCGCCTCGACCCTGCCGCCCGAGGCCTGCCATCGCCTCTGGCAATACCTGGTGCATGGCGGCCTGGACAACGCCGGCGAGTTCCTGTGTTACGCCGCCGGCCTCACCGGCGCGAAAGCGCGATGGCGCGAGCCGAAGCCATTGCTGCGCGCCGGGCTCTATTGGCCGGGCCTGTCCCAGCCCACGCTGGACGAGTTGCGCCAAGCCTGGGGCGGGCGCCGCCCCGTCGCCGCCATCGTGTTCTATCGCGCGCTGCTGCAAGCCGCGAACACCGAGACCATCGACGCGCTGATCGCGGCGCTTGGCGAAGCGGGCTTGAACGCGCTGCCGGTGTTCGCCGCGGGCCTGAAGGACACGGTCGCGGCCGCGACCGTGGGCGCGCTGCTGGCCGAGGCCGGGCCCGAGATCGTGCTGAACCTGACCGGATTCGCGCTCGGCCGGCCCGGCGATACGGCGCGCCCCGCTCCGTTCGATGCGGTGGATTGCCCGGTGCTGCAACTGGTCGCCGCGCAAGGCGACGCCGAGGGCTGGCGCAAAGGCACGTTCGGCCTCAGGCCCACGGACATCGCCATGAACGTGGCCCTGCCCGAGATCGACGGCCGCGTGCTGGCGGGGGCAGTCGCGTTCAAGCAGGCGCGCGCGCGCGATCCGGCGACCGAGGCCGACATCCTGCGCCATCTGCCCGAGCCCGGCCGCGTGCGCTACGCCGCCGATCTGGCGGCGGCCTGGGTGCGGTTGCGGAAGGCTTCGCCGGGCGAACGGCGCGTGGCGCTGGTGCTGGCGAACTATCCCAACCGCGACGGGCGCATCGGCAACGGCGTGGGGCTGGACACGCCGGCATCGGTGGCCGCGATCCTCGGCGCGCTCGGCGGTGCGGGGTACGCGGTCGGCGCCGCGCCCAGGGACGGCGAGGGGCTGATGAAATTGCTGCTCGCCGGGCCGACCAACGCGCCGCGCGGCTACGTTCAAGATTTGTCCCCCCTCCCCCTGTCCCCCTCCCGCAAGGGGAGAGGGGACTCTAGTAAGCGAATCGGTGGCGTCGTCTTGAGCCTTGCCGAATATGCCGATTGCTACAAAGCACTCTCGCCCTCAGTGCGTAACGCGATCGAGCAGCGCTGGGGCGAGCCGCAGCGCGACCCGTTTTTCGAAGCGACCGCCGGCGGCTTCGTGCTGCCGCTGCATGTGTTCGGCAATGTCGCGCTGGGCGTGCAGCCCGCGCGCGGCTACAACATCGACCCGCAGGCGAGTTATCACGATCCCGCCTTGGTTCCGCCGCACGGCTATCTCGCCTTCTACGCTTGGCTCCGGCGCCGGTTCGCCGTGCATGCCGTGGTGCATGTCGGCAAGCACGGCAACCTGGAATGGCTGCCCGGCAAGTCGGTCGCGCTGTCCGAGGATTGCTTTCCCGAAGCCGCGTTCGGGCCAATCCCGCAGCTCTATCCTTTCATCGTCAACGACCCGGGCGAGGGCACCCAGGCCAAGCGCCGCACCTCGGCCGTGATCGTCGACCATCTGACCCCGCCGCTGACGCGGGCCGGCAGCTACGGGCCGCTGAGCGAGCTCGAGCGGCTGGTGGACGAGTACTACGAGGCCGCGGGCCTTGATCCGCGCCGGCTGAAGGAGCTGGCGCGCCGGATCGTCGACTTGGCTCAGTCCTCGGGCATCGCCGAGGATTGCGGCATCGCGCGCAACGCCGCCGACGGCGAGTCGCTGACCAGGCTCGATGCCTATCTGTGCGAACTGAAGGACATGCAGATCCGCGACGGTTTGCACGTGTTCGGCCGGTCGCCCGAAGGCGCGCCGCTTGCCGATCTGCTGCTGGCGCTGACGCGCGTGCCGCGCGCGGGCGGCGAAGCGAAGGACGCGGGCCTGACCTGGGCCATCGCCGCCGATCTCGCGCTCGGCTTCGATCCGCTCGACGCCGACATGGCGGCGCCGTGGCGGGCCATGCGGCCGCGCGCGCTCGAAGCCGTTTCCGGCGATCCCTGGCGCAATACCGGCGACACGGTCGAGCGCATCGAAGCCCTGGCGCGGCGCCTGATCGACGGAAGCGCGAAGCCCGACGCCGCGTGGACGCGCACGCGCGCCGTTTTGGACTGGATCGCCGGCTCGCTCGGCCCCGCGGTCGAACGCTGCGGCCAATCAGAGCTCGCCGGATTGCTGACCGGCCTCGACGGAGGGTTCGTGGCCCCGGGCCCGTCCGGCGCGCCCAGCCGCGGCCGGCCCGAGGTGCTGCCCACGGGCCGAAATTTCTACTCGCTCGATCCGCGCGCCGTACCCACCCCGGCCGCCTGGACCCTGGGCTGGAAATCCGCCGGGCTTGTGATGGAGCGCCACGCCCAAGAGCACGGCGACTGGCCCCGGGCCATCGTGCTGACGGCCTGGGGCACCGCCAACATGCGCACGGGCGGCGACGACATCGCGCAGGGCCTGGCGCTGATGGGCGTGCGCCCGCGCTGGGAGGGCGCGTCGGGCCGTGTGATCGGCTATGAAATCCTGCCGTTGTCGGTGCTCGACCGGCCCAGGGTGGACGTCACCCTGCGCGTGTCGGGCTTTTTCCGCGACGCGTTTCCCGGGCTGATCGAGCTGTTC
>JBQTIS010000450.1:0-15093 GCA_052387895.1 Rhodospirillales bacterium
CCGCGCGCGCGGCCTTGCGCGCCCTGCCGCTGGCGGGGCCGGGGCGCTCGGTGCGCTTCGCCGAGCTGGTCGCGGGCAAGGACCCGGACGACCTGATCCGCGAAAAGGGCGCCCAGGCCATGCGCCAGGTCCTGGACAAGGCCGTGGCCCTGGTGGACGTGATCTGGCGGCTGGAGACGGCCGGGCGGCCGGTCGACACGCCCGAGCGCCGGGCGGCCCTGCGCAGGTCGCTCGACTTGCGCGCCGCGGCGATCGCCGACCGCCAGGTGCAGGAGGCCTATCGCCTGGAGTTCCGCAAGCGCCTGGACCAGTTGTTCGGCGAGGGACGATTTTCAGCCCGCGCCGCGCCCGCCCGGCCCTGGGCCGGGCAGGGCCAGGGCGGCCATGGACGCAGGAGCTGGACGCCCGGACGGCCCTTCGGCCAGGTGCCGGGCCATATGCTGCCGGGCTACGGCGACGCCGCGCGCCGCGCGCCCGTGGACGCGGCCGGCCAGCGTTGGCGCATCCTATTGGCGGCGTTGATCAATCACCCGGAAATACTGGACGAACTGGGCGAGCGCCTGGCGGGCCTCGCCCCGCCGAACGAAGCGCTTGACAAGCTGGTGCAGCAACTTCATATCGCTCGCTCTTTCGGCCTTGATTCCAACGATTTGCGGTCCCATCTCAAGGCCGAGGGTTTCATCGACCTGATCGCCGGGGTGCTGACGGACGAGGTGTACGCGATGGCGCGAGGCGCGGGACCCGCCGGCGATGCCGCCGACGCCAGGGCCATTTGCCTGGACGCCCTGGACCATCTGGAACGCGAGTCGATCGACATAGAGATAGAGGCACTGCAAGCGCGGGCCGAAGCCGACCCGAGCGAGCAAAATCTGTTGCAATTGGTTAACGCCCGGAAGCAGCGCATGGAAACGGCGGCCCGCACCGCCGAGGCCGAGGACGAGGGGATGCAAGGCGCGGTCGCCGACCCCACCCCCGGCACATCCCGGGTCTAGAGCATCGGCAGCGCCCGGACGCCCGCTTTGAGGAGCCGCAATGAAAGCCAAGGAAGCCAAGACCGAAACCGCCAAGCCGCGCCGCCGCCCGATGGCCGCCGCGCCGGCCGCCCAGCCCGCTTCGGGCGGCAAGCCCGGCGCCGCGCCCGCGGCCGCCGCGGGCATGCCGGCGCCGGCCGGCGCCGCCAAGTCCGGCGCGGCCGGGTCGGCCAAGCCCGGCGCGGCCGGTCCCGACGGCGCCCCCGCCGAGGGCGGCGACCAGCCGCTGCTCGACACGCTCGCCGCGGCGGTCAAGAACATGCTCGCGCGCGGGCGCGACCGCGGCTACGTCACCTACGACGAGCTGAACGCGGCGCTGCCCTCGGACCAGGTTTCCTCGGAGCAGATCGAGGACACCATGGCGATGCTCAACGAGATGGGCGTCAACGTGATCGAGGCCGAGGAGCCCGAGGAGGCCGCGGCGGCCGCGGCCGCCGAAACCGAGGAGGCGGCCGAGACCGAGGCGCGCCCGACCGGCAACCTGGACGACGATATCGGCCGCACCGACGACCCGGTGCGGATGTACCTGCGCGAGATGGGCAGCGTGGAGCTGCTGTCGCGCGAGGGCGAAATCGCCATCGCCAAGCGCATCGAGGCCGGCCGCGAGATGATGATCGGCTCGATCTGCGAAAGCCCGCTGACCATCCGCGCGGTGGTGCAATGGTACGAGGCGCTGGCCGAGGGCCGCATGCTGCTGCGCGACGTCATCGACCTGGACGCCACTTATGGCGGCGGGCCGGGCCAGCCGGCCCAGGTGCCGGCGCCGCCGCCCGACGCCGCCCCCGCGGCCGAGGAGAAGGAGCCCGGCCAGCCGGCGGATGGCTCGGCGGGCGGCGCGGCGCCGGAAGGCGGCGAGGCCGGCGACGGGCTGGACGAGGACGAGAACAACATCTCGCTCTCGGCCATGGAGCTGGCGCTCAAGCCCCAGGTGCTCGAGACCTTCGGCAAGGTCGCGGCGGCGTATTCCAAGATCCACCGCACGCAGAACACGCGCCTCAACACGCTGCAGAAGGGCGAGTCGGTCGCCAAGACCACGGAGCGGCGCTACGAGAAGCTGAAGACCGAGCTGATGACCCTGATGCAGACGGTGCGGCTGAACAACGGGCGCATCGAGCAGCTGGTCGACCAGCTCTACGGCCTGAACCGCCGGCTGGTGCAGCTCGAGGGCCGCCTGCTGCGCCTGGCGGAAAGCCGGGGGGTTAAGCGCGAGGAGTTCCTCGGCCAGTATCACGGCCAGGAGCTGGATTCCGGCTGGATCGAGCGCGTCGGCAAGCTGCCGGGGCGCGGCTGGAAGACCTTCGCCGCCCGCGCCGCCGACGAGGTGGCGCAGATCCGCGCCGAAATCGCCAACATCGCCGGCGAATGCGGCCTGCCGCTGTCGGAATACCGCCGCATCGTGCAGACCGTGCAGCGCGGCGAGCGCGAGGCCAGCCGCGCCAAGAAGGAAATGGTCGAGGCGAACCTGCGCCTGGTGATCTCGATCGCCAAGAAGTACACCAACCGCGGCCTGCAGTTCCTCGACCTGATCCAGGAAGGCAATATCGGGCTGATGAAGGCGGTCGACAAGTTCGAGTACCGCCGCGGCTACAAGTTCTCGACCTACGCCACGTGGTGGATCCGCCAGGCGATCACCCGCTCGATCGCCGACCAGGCGCGCACCATCCGCATCCCCGTGCACATGATCGAGACCATCAACAAGCTGGTGCGCACCTCGCGCCAGATGCTGCACGAGATCGGCCGCGAGCCGACGCCGGAAGAACTGGCCGAAAAGCTGCTGATGCCGCTGGAGAAGGTGCGGAAAGTGCTGAAGATCGCCAAGGAGCCGATCAGCCTGGAGACGCCGATCGGCGACGAGGAGGATTCGCATCTCGGCGATTTCATCGAGGACAAGAACGCGGTGCTGCCGCTGGACGCGGCGATCCACTCGAACCTGCGCGAGACCACGACCCGGGTGCTGGCCAGCCTGACGCCGCGCGAGGAGCGCGTGTTGCGCATGCGCTTCGGCATCGGCATGAACACCGACCACACGCTCGAGGAGGTGGGCCAGCAGTTCTCGGTGACGCGCGAGCGCATCCGCCAGATCGAGGCCAAGGCGCTGCGCAAGCTCAAGCACCCCTCGCGCTCGCGCAAGCTGCGCAGCTTCCTGGATACGTGACCTTCGGGGCGGCGGTGCGTTCTGCGCTCCTCCCCCTAACCCCCCCCCGCGCGGCGCGACGGCTACCGTCGCGCCTGGGGAGGGGGGACATAAATTTTGAGTCCCCTCCCCCTCGACGGGGGAGGGATAGGGAGGGGGTGGCGTGTCGCGCCGCTTTCTCCGGTTTTCCGCCATGCGCGTGACGCTGCTGGGCACGGGCTGCCCGGTCGCGCATGCCGAGCGCTTCGGCCCGGCGCAGCTCTTGCGCCACGAAAACGTCAACCTGCTGATCGACTGCGGCTCGGGCGTGACCCAGCGGCTGGTCGCGGCGGGCTGCCCGGGCCGGCGGCTCGACGCCGTGCTGCTGACGCATCTGCATTCCGACCATCTGGTCGATCTGTTCCAGCTCGTGATCTCGTCCTGGCACCAGGGCCGCGACCGCAAGCAGCGCGTGTTCGGGCCGCCGGGCACGCGAAAATTCGTGGACGGGCTGACGGCGCTGTGGAGGCCCGAGCTCGAGCAGCGCATAGCGCATGAGCGCCGGCCCTCGATCGCGGCGCTGGAGGTGGAAGTGACGGAGATTGCCCCCGGCCAGACGCTTTCCTTCGGCCCCATTTCGGTCGCGGTGGTCGAGGTGGACCACAAGCCGGTGCGCCACGCCTATGGCTTCGTGTGCGCGGGCGGCGGGCGGCGCGTCGCCTTCAGCGGCGACACAAGGCGCTCGCCCGCGCTGATCGAAGCGGCGCGCGGCGCCGAGATCCTGGTGCACGAGGTGTTCATCCACCGCGAAATGCCGGTGGTGGCGGGCGTGCGCATGGCGGAAACCGTGCGGAACGTGATGTCCTATCACACCGTCTCGGACGAGGTGGGCAAGGTGGCGCGCGAGGCGGGCGTCGGCTGCTTGGCGCTGACGCATTTTGTTCCTCCAAGTTTCGATAAGGCCGCGCTGTTGGCCGAAGTGAAGCGCGACTTTGCGGGACCCGTCGTGGTGGGCGAGGATCTGATGACGCTCGACGCCGAGGCGGGCACGGTGGAATGGCGCGGGGTCCATCTGGCGTTCGGCGACTGGCCGAATCGGGCCTGAACGCGCTTGCCGGGGCGGGGCCCAGCCCCCAATATCCGCCGGGGCCTGTAGCTCAGTTGGTTAGAGCGCGCCGCTCATAACGGTGTGGTCGCAGGTTCGATCCCTGCCGGGCCCACCAAATTTCAGACCGCGTCGCCGGCGCGCTTCATGATCGCCCCGCGCAGCGCCAGCGCTAGCAGGATGGCGCAGCCCGAGCCCAGGATCAGGGCCAGTTGCGCGCCCAGCGCGGCGGTCAGCTTGTAGCCCGCCTTGAACGATCGCAGCGCGGTCTTGCCGGTCAGCTCCATGATCGGCCGGGCCTTGCGGCCGAACTTGCCGTAGAACCTGGCGATCTCGCCCACGTCCTCGGCCTGGTCGGCGAAGCGCAGCATCTTGGCCGCCTCGGCTGCGCCGAACGCGCGCCTGACCGCGTTGACCTCGCCGGCCGCGCGCATGAGCCCCGCGCCGCCTCCCGCGCCGGCCCGCTCCAGCGCCAGCCACAGCCGGGGGTTCAGCGCCCCGGTGCGCCGCACCCCTTTCAGCACCGACACGCCCGCCTTGGCCGGCGCGCCGGTTCCGGCGCTGGCGTAGGTCAGCGCCGTGGCGCCCAGGCCCGCCACCGACAATCCCAGCACCACCGCGTCGTAGTCGCGGCCTTCCAGCCCTCGCGCGCCCTGGATGGCGATGTCGCGCATGTCGCCGAGGGGGGTGAAATCGGCGGCCAGCGTGCATATGGCGGCCAGCGCGCTGGTCATGTCGCCCATGAACACGCCCCCGGCGCAGCGGCGCAGGCGGCCGGCCCAGCTCAGCTCGAACGCCAGCGCCTCGGCCAGGCGGCGGCGCAGGTTCTCGGATAGGGGAAGGGCGGCGTGGTCGGCGAGCTCGGCATAGGCCGTTGCGTCCTCGACGTCGCCGCGATCGAGGGCGGCCGAAACGGCGTCGTTTACGCGCTCGCGCCCCGCCGCGCGCCGCACCTCGGCCAGCACGGCTTCGTCCTCGCTCTGGCGCGGCAGCCCTTGGGCGGCCAGCCACATCGCCCCGCCGGCGATGAGCGCCAGGCCCAGGCGGAAAAGAGTTCGGCTCAGCAGAAGCATCGGATCCTCGGCGGGGGTCGGGATCGTCCTCGGGGCCGTCCGCCCGGGGCCCGATTCTAGCGATCACTGTGGCGGGATTCAGGCGGCTTCGGCCAACGGCATGGACGACCGCGGCCGCTCGCGCGCGGCGCGGAGCTAGGCCAGGCCGTTGCGCCGGCCGAACAGCGCGACGGCGAGGGTGGCGAGCCACAGGATGCCCGCGGCAGTCGCGGTGATCGTGGCGTGCCACATGTAGCGCTCCTTCAGGATGCTGCCGAACACCTGCTGCGCGCGCGCCTCGGGCAGGTCGTGGCGCTTTTCCAGCATGATCCACACCTCCGTGCGCTTGTAGCTGCGAATGGGGGCCTGGATCGCCTTCACCAAGAGGATGGCGACCATGGCGGAAGCGCAAATCGCCGCCAGCTTGAGGGCAAGCAAGGCGTCGGACGACATGCCGACGGTCGCCGTGGCGATGGCGATCAGGCCGAAGCCGCAGCCCCGGCGGATGGAAACGTCGGCGAGATATCTGATGCGGTCCATCGGTCGTCCCGTCGTCCGGTGGGGTCGGGGGCCTTGCGGTGCAATATCATTATAGGCGGCGATTTTCGATGCAAATCACAGGCCGGAGTGTTGCCGCAAGGGGGCCGGCGCGGCGAAAGGCCGCTTGCGCGGACGGGCCATGGGTCTTGACCGAGGCCGGCCCGCTCCGCTATCGGAACGGCGCGGCCGCCCCGGCCGCGACCGCAACATTCGGAAAGAGCATTGGACCCATGAATTTGTCTTTCACCCCGCCCGCCTGCGAAGCGGGCACGCCCCGGGTTTCGCCGGCCTTTCTGGCCGCCGCCGTCGCCATGAGCATGGTTCTCGCCGCCTGCGGCGGCACGGGCAAGGATGAAGCGGCCGCCTATGCGGTCTGTCTGGTCTCGGCCAAGACCGACAAGAACGTGGGCAAGGCCGCGTTCGCCGACCAGAAGGGCTCGAACATCCAGGGATCGACCGGCGACGCGGGCATCCGCGTGAACATCCCCTACGAGCTGGACGGCAAGAAGGGCCTGTTCCAGTGCATCGCCGAGAAGCAGACCGACGGCAGCTTCAAGGTCACCAATTGATCGCGGCGGCCGCGTCGCGGCGCGCGGCTAGAACAGCTTCTCGATGGTGTCGAACGCGGGCAGGCTGAGCAGGGTCGCGCCGATGAGCCAGATCCAGGTGGACGCGGCGCTTTCCTCGGCCGGCTGCGCGAAACGCTCGTACAGCGCCGCCGGCACCCCCGCCAGCAGCAGCGTGCCGGTGGCGACGAAGATCGAGCTGAAGAACAGCGCCCATTCCGCCGTCTTGGGAAACGCCTCGGGCATCAGCACCGGCACGATCTGAAGCGCCACCGCCAGATAGGGCGAGAAGATGCCGTTGGCCATGCAGATGCCCACCACCACGGGCAGCAGGGCGCCGCGGTCGATCATGGCATCGCCGCCGGCATGCGCGGGGTCTGCCCGGCGCTGTACATCAGCGCGAAGAACAGCACCCGCAACACCGCCATCCAGAACGCCGCGACCACCGGCAACAGCACCCGCGGCATCGCCGCGGGGGTGATGAGCGCCACCGGCGCCACGAACCAGTCGGTCAGGCGGCGGAACCAGCGGAAGACGTAGTTGGGCGAATCCGGCGGCAGGAACAGGCCCATCGCGAACCGGCCCCACAGCGTATAGAACAGCACCGAGAGCGCGTAGTTCGGCAGGTGGAAGTGCATGTACGACCACCAGATGTCGCCGCCGCCCGCCATCGCCATTCGTCCGCGCTTTCCGCTCCGGTTTGCCGCAGCGCGCACGCTAGCAGACGCGCCGGAAAAAAACAGGGCCCGCTTTTTGAGCGGGCCCCGGCGAAGTGGAATCGGCTGGTTCGGTTATTCGTGGGTCATATCTTTGGTCCAGGCGAGCTCGCCCTTGGGAGTGCGGATCGAGTCCACGAAGTCCTGCATTTCCTTCGACGGCGCCGTAGTCATCAGGCTGACGATCCAGGTCACCGCGAACGCCACCGGCAACCCGAACAGGGCGCTGGAGATGTTGCGGATGCCGAACCACAGCGGCATGTCGAAATACCGCGTGGCGATCAGGTAGTAGAGGCAGATCCCGAACCCCGAAATCATGCCGAGGATGGCGCCGATGGAGGTGGTGCGCTTCCACCAGATGCCCATCACCAGCGGAGCGAACAGACCCGCCGCCGCCAGCGAGAACGCCCAGGCCACCATCTGGATGATGCCCGAGGGACGCGTGCCCGCCACCGCCGCCCCGATGACGGCGACGATGACCAGCAACGCTCGGGCAACCACCAGGCGGCGCATGGTGCTCGCCTTGGGATCGATGATCTTGTAGTAGACGTCGTGGCTGAGCGCGTTGGCGATCGCCAGCAACAGGCCGTCGGCGGTCGAAAGCGCGGCCGCCAGGCCGCCCGCGGCCACCAGGCCCGAGATGACATACGGCAGGCCGGCGATTTCCGGCATCGACAGGACGATGATGTCCTGGTTGATGACGAATTCCGCAAGCTGCAGGATGCCGTCGTTGTTGGCGTCCTTGATGGTCAGCAGGCCGCCGACCTGCGACCAGTTCTGCACCCAGGCCGGCAGGCTGGCGATCGGCTTGCCGATCACCATCGAATAGACCTCGAGCTTGGCGAACGCGGCATAGGCCGGCGCGGTGAAGTAGAGCAGGAAGATGAAGAAGATGCTCCAGCCCACCGACTGCCGGGCGTCGCGAACGTTCGGCGTGGTGAAGTACCGCATCAGGATGTGCGGCAGCGACGCGGTGCCCACCATCAGGCACAGGCACAGCGCCCAGAAGTTGTTGAACTCCACCCAGCTGAACTGGCCCTTGGCGTCGGTGAAGGCGCTGACATGCGGCTTCACGATGCCCAGGGTCTTTTCCAGCGACGAGATCTGCTGCAAGGCCTGGCCGTAGGTCAGCTCCGGGATCGGCAAGCCGTACTTCTTGGTCGAAAGCCAGACCACCGGCGTCAGGTAGGCGATGATCAGGATGATGTACTGCGCCACCTGGGTCCAGGTGACCGCCCGCATGCCGCCTAGCATCGAGCACACCAGGATGCCGACCAGCCCGACGAAAATCGCGATCTCGAACGGGATGCCCAGGAACCTGGAGGTGATGATGCCGATGCCGAAGGTCTGCGCGACGATATAGGTGAACGACGCGCAGAACAGCACGATCACGCCGCAGATGCGCGCCGTGTTGCCCTCGTAGCGCACGCCCAGGAAGTCGGGCACCGTGAACTGCCCGAATTTCCTCAGATACGGCGCCAGCAGGACGCCGACCAGCACGTAACCGCCGGTCCAGCCCAGCACGTAGCCGATGGCGTTGTAGCCGCCCAGGTACAGCCCGCCCGCCATCGAAATGAACGACGCGGCGCTCATCCAGTCCGCGCCCGTGGCCATGCCGTTGTAGAACGGCGGCACCACGCGGCCCGCGACGTAGTATTCCGAAATATCCATCGTGCGCGACAGCACGCCGATATAGGCGTACACGCCGATGGTCAGGAACACGAAGGCGTAGCCGATGATCTTGTTCGGCAAGCCCATCTGCTCGAGAATCGCGAGCAGGATGGTGAAACCGATGAAGCCGCCGGTATAGCCTGCGTAAATCTTGCCAAGATTGTTTACGAAGCCGCCGGAAAGTCTGTAAGCCATGGTGTTTTCCCCCGCCCGTATCAGTCTTCAGCCACGCCGAATTCCTCGTCGATCTTGTTCTGGGCCGAAGCGTTCCAGAAACACAGGACGACGTAGGCGATCAGCGAACCCTGCGCGGCCATGTAGAAGCCGAGCGGGAAGCCGGCGATGACGATGCTGTTGAGCTGAACGGCGAAGAAATGGACGACGAAGCTGAAGAAGACCCACAAGGCCATGATGGTCCACATCAGCCGGGATGTCTTCGCCCAATAGGCATCCCGTTGCTCTTTCGCAAGCTGTGCCATTAAACGTCCCCTCGTCCGGTTGGTTACGTTATTCTTATTTTGTATATAGCCGGAGGGGACGTGCTCGACCGATTCGGAACGCGAAACGGCCGCGGCGGATCCCAAACCCGCCCCCCCAGGCGGCCAGATTTGATAGCATTGCGCGCGGGTTGTGACAACAACCGATCTTATTCAAGGGGCCTGGAACGGCGATGCTCGGGTGGTTGAGCAAGGCAATGCGGAAGCACAACCGGCCCCGGCGGCGGGTCGGCACCGCCGTCGAGCTGGGCGAGTTCCTGTCGCGCCAATCCTTCTTCATCGCGCAGAAATGCGTGGACGACTATTGCAAAGGCAAAGTCGGCGTCGCGATTTTTGCCCTGGGCACCGAGGCCGCCTTCAAGAACGCCCTGACCTTGTGCCGCTGGGAGGGCTATGCGGCGATGCTGGCCGCGACCGCGGCCACCGTCCAGCGGTCGCTGATCGACGCCGGCGCCCCGGCCGGGCGGGTGGAGGCATGCCTGCTCGGGCTTGTGGATAAAATCCTGGCCGCCCACCCCAGGCCCGCCCACCGGCCCGATGGCTGGGCCGACATCCTTGGCCCCCTGCCCGACCGGCTGCGCTGGGCGCGCGGCGAGCCGCGGCCGCCCCTGGCCGCGATCGCCGCCCCGGCCGCGCGGCGTCTGTTCGACGTCCTGCCGTTCCATCCCAGCCATCGCGAGCTGGACGAAGAGGTCGTCAGCAACGCGGTCCAGTTCCAATTCGTGGGCTTTTCCGACCGCCTGCGCCGCGAGGTCGATCTTGGCGCCGTGGCCCTGGAGATCGCGAGCCTGGGCGACGGGGCCAGGGCCGGGACCGGGCCGGGCGAAGCCGCTTCGGGCTGATCGGGCTTTGCCCGGGCCGGCCCGGCGGCGTAAGATTCGCGCGCAGCCGGCCGGCCGGGCAACGACGACAATTCAGCGGGGACGGGAGATGACCGGGTCCACCGCCATGTTCCGCCAGATCGTCGGCGACGCGATGCGCCCGCCGCCGCCCGCCGTGCCGCTGGGCGCGGATTGCGCCACGGCCGTGGCGCGCATGGCGGCCCTGGCCGCTCCCATGGTGCTGATCGTCGATGCCGCCGGCCACGCGGCGGGCATGCTGACCGACCAGGACGTCACCCGCCGGATCGCCTTCCAGGCGCCGCCGGGCATGCCGGTCGAGGCGGTGATGGAGCGCCAGGTGCCGACCGTGGACACGGGCGAGCGGCTGTACCGCGCCGTCGCCCGCATGCGCCGCCAGCGCCTGAGCCACGTGTTGGTGAGCGACGCGGCGGGCCGCCCGGCGGGACTCTTGAGCCTGGAAGACGCGCTGGCGACCGCCGCGGGCGCGCTGGTGGGGCGCATGGACCGGCTGGCGCGCGACGGCTCAGTGGCGGGCCTCGGCGCGGTCAAGTCGGCCGAAGCCGAAGTGGTCGAGGAGATGCTGGCCGACGGGGTGCCGGCGCCGGAGATCCAGTCGTTCCTGACCGACCTGAACCGCGACATCCACCGCCGCCTGATCGACCGCGCGCTCGAGGCGATGGCCGAGCAGGGCTGGGGCGCGCCGCCGGTGCCGCTGTGCGTGCTGGTGATGGGCTCGGGCGGGCGCGGCGAGAACAATCTCGACCCCGACCAGGACAACGGCTTCATCCTGGGCGACTACCCCGACGACGCGCATCCCTCGATCGACCGGTTCTTCGTCGAGCTGGCGGAGCGGCTGACCCGCGACCTCGACGCCGTCGGCATCCCGTTCTGCGAGGGCAACGTGATGGCCACCAACCCGTCCTGGCGCAAGACCCTGCCGCAATGGCTGCGGCAGGTGGACGGCTGGGCCGAGCGCCGGTCGGTGGGCGCGACGCTGATGTCGGACATCTTCTTCGACTTCCAGCCGATCCACGGCGACGCGACGCTGGCCGACGAGCTGCGCCGGCACGTCACGGCGCTGGCGCGGCGCAGCCGGGCGCTGTTGGGCGCCATGGCGCGCGACGACACCAGCAGCGGCGTGGCGCTGGGCATCTTCGGCCGGCTGGTGGGCGAGCGCGAGGATTCGATGCATCGCGGCCGCATCGAACTCAAGATACGCGGGCTGCTGCCGATGGTGGCGTGCACGCGCATCCTGGCGCTGGCCGCGGGCATCGCCGCCACCGGCACGCTCGAACGCATCAGGGGCCTGGCGGCGCAAGGGGTGTTCAGCCGCGCCGACGCCGACGCGCTCGACGCCGCCTACCACCACATCGGCTTCCTGTTGCTGCGCCAGCAGGCGGCCGATATCCGCGCCGGCGACCCGCCGAGCCCGCATGTCGAGCTCAAGCCCCTGACCGAGCAGGAGCGCCAGCGCCTGGCCGACGCGCTCAAGGCGATCGACCGGCTGCGCAAGCGCGCGCAGCTCGACCTGATGGGCCAGGCGGTCAAGGGCCGCGAAAGAGGGGAGGGGCGCATGACGCCGATTCTGGTCTCGACCGTCACCTGCCCGCACTGCGCGCGCCCGCACGAGGCGCGCATGGCCGAGGACGCCTGCCAGATCGCGATCGATTGCCCGGGCTGCGGCCGGGAGATCCGGGCCAAGCCGGGGCAGTGCTGCGTGTTCTGCTCGTTCGGCTCGGCGCCGTGCCCGCCCGTGCAGGTGGCCCGCGCCCGGGGCGACGATAGGGCGTGAGGGAGGCGGCTATCCGATTTGCGCGCCGAGCGCCGGGGACGCGTCGGTGCGCGCGAAGTCGCGGCCGACATAGAGCAACTTCAGTCCGGCGGTCTTGGCCAGCGCGTAGGCCGCGCAGTCCCCGAGGTTCAGACCCGCGCCGCCGCCCATGCCCTTGCCGTACCGGACATAGGCTTCCTGGGCGACTGCGGCCTGCTCGGCGTCGAACGGCTCCACGCGCACGCCGAGCCGCGCCAGCAGCAACTCGAACTCCCTGACCATCGCGTCGCCGAATTGCCGCAGCAGCACGACCCGGCATTCGAACACGTTGAACGCCGACATCCGTATATCGCCGGCGCCGAGGAACGCGCGCTCGATCTCCGGCGCCCGCTTCTCGTTGGCGAGGAACGCCACGACCGCGGAGGTGTCGACAACCATCAGCCGAACGTGCCATCGCCGCGGTAGCCCAGGATCGCGTCGGCGGAACGCCGGTCGCGGCGCCTGAGCCGTGCGGCGCGCTGCTTGATCGCCGCGAGTTCCGCCGCCAGCCCCGGCCGGCGCGCCCGGCGCTGCCGGGCCAGGCGCTCGCTCAAGGCCACGGTGACCGCCCGGGTGATGGTCTCGCCGGTCGCCGCCGCCAGCTCGCGCGCCAGGCGGTCGGCTTCGGCGGATTTGAGGTTGAGGGGCATTTTCTTCCTTTCTGCCTATATAGGCAGAAATATACCATAAGCGGCGGGACCGCGTAAACCGGGGCCGGGCGCGGGCCTGTGCGACCCGGCCCGCTTCCGCCGCTGGCCGGGCGGGTGTAAGCTTGCCGCTCTTGCGTGTGTCGCGGGGGCGGGTATGCGACGAGCGATTTGCTTGAGCCTGGAGCCCTAGGGGCTGCGGCGGGGCGGGGCGGCGGCGATGCCGAAGATATTCCTGTCCTAATCGCCGCGACGATTCGGCGGGCATGGCCGGGCGCATCTACGACCGGCTGACCGCTAGATACGGCGCCGAGAACGTGTTTTTCGACGTCGACGCGATTCCCTTCGGCGTGAATTTTCGCGCGCACATCGCGGGCATGGTCGCGCAATGCGACACGATGCTGGTGGTGATCGGCAGGAATTGGCTGGGCGACGCGGCCGAGGGCCGGCGGCGGATCGACGATCCGCGCGACTTCGTGCGCATCGAGGTCGAGGCGGCGTTGCAGCGGGGCCTGCGCGTCATTCCCGTCCTGCTCGGCCAGACGCCCATGCCGCCTGAGGACTCGATGCCGGAGAAGATGCAGCCGCTGGCGTTCCTCAACGCCTGCCCGGTGGACATGGGCCGCGATTTCAATGTCCACGTCGAACGGCTGCTGCGGTCGCTGGAGCGGGTCAAAAGCGCGCCGGCGCCGGAGCCGCCTCCAGCCGCGCCGGCGCCGGCCCGCGCGCCGTCAGCCGATCCTCCTGCACCGCAAGCATTGCCGGCTGGCAAGACTTTCCGGGATTTGCCGGAAGCCCCGGAGATGGTGGCCGTTCCGGCAGGGTCGTTCATGATGGGATCGCCGCCGAACGAGGCGGAGAGAAGTCCCGATGAAGGACCGCAGCACCGGGTGGAGGTAAAGGCTTTCGCGGCGGGAAAATACCCGGTCACGTTCCAGGAATGGGACGCCTGCGTCGCCGATGGCGGCTGTACGCATCGTCCATCCGACCAGGGCGGGGGCCGCGGCAACCGGCCGGTCATCAACGTGAGCTGGAACGACGCCCAGGAGTACGTGCGCTGGCTGTCGCGCCGGACGGGCAGGCAATACCGGCTGCTCAGCGAGGCGGAATGGGAATACGCCGCGCGCGCCGGCGCCACGACGCCGTTTCACACCGGAGAAACGATCGCCACGGACCAGGCGAATTTCAACGGCAGCTATGTCTATGGAGGAAGCGCGAAGGGGAAACACAGGGGACGGACTACTCCGGTAGGCAGCTTTCCTGCGAATGCGTTCGGGCTTTGCGACATGCATGGAAACGTGTGGGAATGGGTCGAGGACTGCTGGAACGCCACCTATGACGGTGCCCCGGGCGACGGGACGGCATGGTTGACCGGCGAATGTTCGCGCCGCATTTTGCGCGGCGGTTCCTGGGACAACGATCCGGGGGACGTGCGTTCAGCGTACCGGGTCAGGGTCGTCACGACCAACCGGTACATCAACCTCGGGTTCCGCGTCGCCAGGACCGATTAGCTTTTTCCTTTTGTACTTCTTGCCTTCTTCCAGCGCCCTCCGTCTGGTCGGCGTCGAACGCCTCCACGCGCGCGCGGGCCGCGCCTCATCCTTCGTCGGGCGCAATTCGCAGCGCGCGCGCATGGTCCCGGCCGCCATGGAGCACGCGCACGATGACGACCCTGGACTTCGCCACCTGGAACACGATGGTCGCCCGGCGCTCGAATCCCGCCATGCGGATGCCGGGCCTGATGTCGTCGCGCCGCGTGCCGCGATGGGGAAATGAATCGAGCGCCAGACACGCTGCCTCGATCCGGTCGATGTATTGGCCCGCGACGACGCGCCCGGCCCGGGCGGCGATGTAGTCGTAAAGCTCGAACAGGTCGGCCTCGGCCCGCGGCCGGAAAACCACCCGGTGCTTCACCGCGACGCGGCGGCGCGCCGGTTCGCGGCGTGTTTGGCGTGGTGGCGGCGCAGGCGGCGGAACACCGAAGCAGCCGGCGCGTCGGGGCGCGGATCGGCCAGGGATTCGTCCACGCGGCGGCGCAGCCACTCGTCGAGCGCGGTTTCCTCGCGCTCCAGCGCCCGCACCGCCGAACGCATCACCTCGCTCGCCGAGGCATAGGCCCCGGATCGCACCCGCGCGTCCACGCGCTTGCGCAACGCTCCCAAGGTGATCGTCAGCGGGCGGCTGGTGCGCGGCATGGCATGCTCCCGGCGCTGTTATGACAGTGTCATTCTAGCGCAGCGGCGGCCGCGTTCAAGGCCGCGCGGGACGCCCTTACTGCGCCGCGGCGCGCTGGGCGCGGCGGATCGGGACCAGGAACGAGAAGGTGGCGCCCTTGCCCGGGCGGTTCTCGACCCAGATGCGCCCGCCGAAGCGCTCGACGATCTGCCGGCAGATCGCCAGGCCCAGGCCGGTGCCCTGGGGTTTCTCGGTCATGGTGTTGCCGACCTGCTGGAAGCGCTCGAACACCTTGGGCTGGTCGGCGGCGGGCACGCCCGGCCCGTTG
>JBQTIS010000451.1:0-9090 GCA_052387895.1 Rhodospirillales bacterium
CCCGTCGGCCCGGTAACGCAGCTCGCTGAACAGCGCCTTGCCGAGGCCCGTGCGCTTGATGGTCTTCAGGTACTGCTAGGGGATGATCTTGTCGGTGTCCACGATGGGCATCGGCAGGGGCGCTGCCACGCCCGTCAGCTTGTCGAATTTCCGCATCGCGGTCGCTCCCGGAGGCGGCGCCGGCCGCCGTTCAGTCCAAGGGTAGGACACTATGGCGAACGGCGGGCCGGCGCAATCGCGCCTGACTCGCCGCGAATCGGTCCAGGTTTCCGCCGCATTCGCCGGGTTTCGTTGCGCCCGGCCGTGAATCACCCTAGGCTTGTCCGGCAAGCATCTGGAGCAATCGTGAAACGCTACATCGCCACCGGCGCCGCCGGCGCCGCGCTGCTCGGCATCGCGCTGGCCTGGAGCTTCTTCGGCGGCGACGGACAGCGCCCGCCCGCGCCGCCGGCGAAGCCCGACCCCAGGCTGGAGGTGGCGGCGCCGCCGCCATTGCCCGGGCCCAGGACCGGCGCTCCGGCTGCGGCGGCTAAGCCGGGCGCGCCCAGCTTCGACGTGGTTCGGATCAATCCCAACGGCGACGCGGTGATCGCCGGCCGCGCCGCACCGGGCGCGGAGGTGACGATCCTCGACGGCGGCCGCGAGCTCGGCAAAGCGGTGGCCGACGCGCGCGGCGAATGGGTGTTCGTGCCGGCCGGGCGGCTGCCGCCGGGCTCGCGCGAGCTGTCGCTCCGGGCGCGCAATCCCGACGGCACGG
This sequence comes from Rhodospirillales bacterium, assembly GCA_052387895.1. Classification (GTDB taxonomy): domain Bacteria; phylum Pseudomonadota; class Alphaproteobacteria; order JAEULC01; family JAEULC01; genus JAEULC01. The sequence goes on from JBQTIS010000451.1 coordinate 758, forward strand.
AACAGAGCTCGGCCTCCGTGGTCGTGCTGCACGTGCCCGAGGCGGGAACTCCGGCCCTGGCCGAAGCCAAGCCCGGCGACGCAAAGCCTGGGGACGCCAAGCCTGGGGACGCCAAGCCTGGCGAAACGGCGGTCGCGGTCGTCACCCCGCGCGAGGGCGGCCCCAGCCGCGTGCTGCAGACGCCGCCGCCGGCGCCGGAGAAGAAATCCTCCTCGCCCGTGTCGGTGGACGCGGTGGATTACGACGCCGAGGGCCAGTTGATTCTATCGGGCCGCGGCGCGCCGGGCGGCGAGATCGTCGTCTACCTCAACGATAAGCCGATCGGGCGCGCCAAACCCGACGCGGACGGCAACTGGCGACTGCATGTCGGCCGCAAGATCGAGCCCGGCGACTACCGCCTGCGCGCCGACCAGGTGACCGGCGAGCCCGGCCAGCCGGCCAAGGTGGCCGCGCGCGTGGAAATGCCGTTCACCCAGATCGACGTGCTGAAACATCTGCAAGCCTCCGTCCCCGGCGCCGATACGGTCTATGTCATCGTGCAGCCGGGCGACAGCCTGTGGCGCATCTCGCGCTATCACCTCGGCCGCGGCATCCAGTACACGGTCATCTATCAGGCCAACAAGGACCAGATCCGCGATCCCGACCTGATCTATCCGGGCCAGGTCTTCGCCGTGCCGACGACGAATTGAACCCACTGGACAACGAACCCGCGGGCGCAGCACGAAGCCGAATGGACGCGATCCGTCAGACCGCGATGATTGCGATCCACCGCGAGGGCTGGCCCTTCGTTCTGGGCTTCGCCGCCGTCGCGGCCGCGCTGTTCTTCCTGGCGCAGCCGCTGGGCTGGATCGGCGCGGTGCTGACCGCTTGGTGCGCCTATTTCTTCCGCGACCCCGAACGGGTCACGCCCGCGCGCGCCGGGCTGGCGGTAAGCCCCGCCGACGGCGTGGTGCAGCGGATCGAGCCCGCGCCGCCGCCGCCCGAGCTGGGCATGCAGCCGGCCCCGTGCCAGCGCATCAGCATTTTCATGAACGTGTTCGACGTGCATGTGAACCGCGTGCCGGCCGACGGCACGGTCAAGACCGTGGCGTACCATCCCGGCAGGTTCATCAATGCCTCGCTCGACAAAGCCAGCGAGCACAATGAACGCAACGCCGTGCGCCTGGCCCTTGCCGGCGGCCGCGAGCTCGCGGTGGTGCAGATCGCCGGGCTGATCGCCCGGCGCATCAAATGCGACCTGCAAGCCGGCCAGGCCGTGCGCGCGGGCGAGCGTTTTGGCATTATCCGTTTCGGCAGCCGGGTGGACGTGTACCTGCCGCCCGGGGTCGGCCCCTTGGTCGCCGAGGGCCAGCGCATGATCGGCGGCGAAACCGTGCTGGCCGATCTCGACGGCGCCGAGGCGTCGCGGCCGGGAGAGGTGCGATAGATGGTGCGTGAACCGCGTAGACCCCGGGTGCGGCTGGGCCAGCGCGTGGTGCCGCGGCTCAAGGGCGAGCCGATCAACCGGCTGGTGCCGAACATCCTCACGGTCCTGGCACTGTGCTCGGGCATGACCGGCATCTTCTTCGCCATGCAAGGCCGCTTCGAATGGGCGGTGCTGTCCGTGGTGCTGGCCGGCATCTTCGACGGCCTGGACGGGCGCATGGCGCGGCTTCTGGGCGGCACGTCCAAGTTCGGCGCCGAGCTCGATTCGCTCAGCGATTTCGCCGCCTTCGGCGTCGCCCCGGCGGTGCTGATGCACTATTGGTCGCTGCGCTACGCCGGCGGCGCGGGCTGGTCGGTGTGCCTGCTCTACGCCACGTGCTGCGCGTTGCGCTTGGCGCGCTTCAATACCGCGATCGGCAATCCCGACCTGCCGCCATACGCCTACCGCTATTTCCAAGGCGTGCCCGCGCCCGCCGGGGCGGGCCTGGCCCTGCTGCCGATGATCATCGAGTTCCAGATGGGCTTCGGCGTGCTCGACCGAACCTTCGTCACCGGCCCGTGGCTGTTCCTGGTGGCGATCCTGATGATCAGCCGCATTCCCACCTGGTCGATGAAGGCGATCAAGATTCCGCGCGAGTACGTCATGGCGGTGTTCGTGGCGCTGGCCGTGCTGACCGCGCTGCTGGCGAGCTACCCGTGGATCGTGCTGGGCGTCATCGGCATCCTGTATGTGCTCAGTATCCCGGTCAGCGTCCGCAACTACCGGTTCCTGAAGCGCGAGGCCGAGCGCATGCAGCGCGGGGAGCCGCCGCCCACGGCGGCGCCGGAGTTGCCGGCCCTGCCGCCGGCGGCGGGCGAGACGCCTATGCCGGGCCTGGACCGCGAGGAGCGCAAGTCCTGATCGCCGCCCGGGCCGCCGCCCTTGGGTCGCCGTTCGGGCTGCCTACGCGGCTAGGCGCCGCGGTTCCGTGCCCTGGGCTTCCCGCTTAAGCCGGGTAATCGCCTCGGCCGCCTCGGCCGCTTCCTTGATTCCCGGCGCCAGGAGTTGCGTTCCGTCGGTCCGCGCGATCACCAGATGGCCCGAGCGCGGCGCCAGCGGCAAGAACCCTCCGGGCGGATCGGGCAGTACGGTCACCGAGGCGATGTCGGCAAGCGGCACGCGGACGGCCGGCATCAGCGCATTCAACTTCAGGCGCAGTTCGCCCGCGTCGAGCTCGAAGCGGAAGCTCCGCTGGTTCAACTCGCGCAGCAGCAGCGAGGCTAGCCCCGCGGCGATGAAGCCGGCCGGAGCCAGAAACGCCAGCGGCGCCATGAGCAGCAGCGCGATCGCCGCGCCGCGCCACAGCGCGGCCGGGTCGGGCTCGGCCCAGAACAGCACGGAATCGCCGGGGTTCAAGCGGTTGTCCATCGTCGTCATGACCGGCCTCCTCGCCCTTGGCAGGGCCATGGATGATCCGGATATGGTGCGCCGGCGGCCTTATGTGGAGGTCCCGCCGGGATTAATTCGGCGTCATATTTCGCCGCTGAAATGGCGGAGGAGCGGGATTCAAGCCGCGGAGGCGGTGAATTCCAGGCCGACCAGCACCATGCCTATGCGTCCGTCCAACCCCACCAGCGGCAGATGCACGATCTCGTATTCCAACACGCGATGGTCGCGGCGCGGCGGTTCGCCGCGAAACACGACCGGGCCGCCGCTTTCAACCACGCGGCGGTAGAGCTGCATCACATAGGCCGCGTCCGGGGACGCGAAGGCGTGCGACACCAGCCGGCCGGTGTTGTCGGCGCCGTGAATCCGCGCCACATGCGTGCCGACGAGGCGGTAGCGGAAATCCTTGCCGCCCTCCACCACGTCCACCAGCATCAGATACGGCAGCAGGTGCGGGATCGCCGCCGGATCGAAGTCGGCGCGGCTGGGCGGCCTGCCGTTGCGGTGGAGCGCCAGCCAGTGCCGCCATAGCTCGCGCAGTTTCGCCGACGCGATATCGGCTTCGCCGACGACCGGATATCCTTGCGTCGTTTGCTGGGGAGCTTTCGAAACCGGGGACTCGACGGCCATGTTTGCCCAAGGGTTGTTGCGGAAAGCCGCGCCCGCGCATCTTGGCACGTTTTCCGGCTGCGGGCGTATCGGCGCAATCCATTAACACATTCGGGCTGGATCAGTATTTCACGGAGCCTCGGCCATGATTCACCGCTCCGGCGCGGCGGGACGCAACCCCGGGTCTGCGTGCCGGCCGCCGGCCCCGGCCCTTCGTGATCGCATCGCGCCTGTGCTAGATTCGCGCGCGGCAGGCATGGAGGCGCCGACATGAAGCTCGTCTCGACCAAGGCAAAACGTCAGGCCGTGGATCCCGTGGAATGGCAGGTGCGGGTGGACTTGGCGGCGGCGCATCGCCTGGCGGTGATGCAGGGGCTGAACGAGGGGGTGTACAACCACCTGACCGCCACGGTGCCGGGCCGGAACGACTGCTTCCTGGTCAATCCCTTCGGCCTGTACTGGTCTGAGGTGACGGCGGGCTGCCTGCTGCAAGTGGGCTACGACGGCAAGGTCTTGAGCGGCGAGGGCGAATGCGAGCGCTCGGCCTTTTGCATCCACGCGCCGATCCACCGCATCGCCCCTAGGGCCGGCGCGGTGCTGCACACCCACATGCCTTTCGCCAGCGCGCTGACGCGGCTGGAGGACCCGCAGCTTCTGCCGATCGGCCAGACCGAGGTGCTGCTGCGCGACACCATCGCCTACGATTCGGACTACACGGGACTCGCGTTCGACCCGGTAGAGGGCGAACGGCTGGCGCAGGCGCTCGGCGACAGGAAGGTGCTGTTTATGGCCAATCACGGCGTGGTCGTGGTCGGCGAGACCGTGGCCGAGGCCTACGACCGGCTGTTCTATCTCGAACGCGCCTGCCAGGTGCAGTGCTACGCCATGTGGACCGGCAAGAAGCTGAAGCACGTGCGCGACGACGTGGTCGAGCGCATGCGCGCTCAAACCGAGGACAAGGTCGTCTACGCGGGCAAGCGCCCGTTCCAGCACCATTTCGACGCGCTGAAGCGCGTGCTCGACAAGCGCGAGCCCGACTACCGGGACTGAAGCCTCACGCGCCGGCCTGCCTGGCGTTCGGGAAGAACAGCTGCTGGCCGCCGATCTTGTAGTCGGCGATCGCCTTCTGGCCCTCCGGCGAAACCAGCCAATCGACGAAGGCCTGGCTGTCCCTGTCCTTCACGTGCGCGTGCTTGGCCTTGTTGACCAGCATCACGCCGTATTGATTGAACAACTTGGGGTCGCCCTCGACCGCGATCTCCAGGCTCCTGCGGTTGGTGAAACTCAGCCACGTTCCGCGGTCGGCCAGAGCATAGGCGTCCATGCCCGCGGCGGTGTTGAGCGTCGGGCCCATGCCCGAGCCGGTCTCGCGGTACCACTGGCCCGAGGCGGCGGCGATATCGACGCCCGCGTCTTTCCAGAACGCCAACTCGGCCAGATGCGTGCCGCTTTTGTCGCCGCGCGAGGCGAACGGCGCCTTGGCGGCGGCGATTTTCTTGAACGCGGCGGCCGTGTCCTTCATGCCCGACACCTTCGCCGGGTCGGTCTTGGGGCCCACCACCACGAAGTCGTTGTACATCACCGCGAAGCGCTTGACGCCCCAGCCCTCGGCGACGAACTTTTCTTCCGAAGGCTTGTGGTGGACGAACAGCACGTCGGCGTCGCCCTTTTCCGCCAGCCTGATCGCCTGGCCGGTTCCCACGGCCACTACGCGCACCTCGATGCCCGTCTTGTTCTGGAAGATCGGCAGGAGATGCTTGAACAGGCCGGACTGCTCGGTCGAGGTGGTGGACGCCACGGTGATGAACCGGTCGGCGGCCTGCGCCGGCAGCGCCACGGCAATAGCCGCGGAAAGCAGCAGGACGATGGTCGGACGGCGTGCCACACGTTGTTGCATCGGATCTCTCCCTGGGTTGAGGCTTTCATTTCGTCGCATATGCCTCTAGCATTGCGCGCATATCGTTCGAGACGGGTTTTATGAAGCAGTTGCCGACAAGTGGGCCAGAAAAGCCGGCTGAAACTCGATGGGCCTATTGGACGAAGTGGGCCGCGCTCATATTGATCGTGGCATGCACCGTGTATTGGAGCCGCGACTGGTGGATGCCTGATAGCGACGATATGCGCCGGTTCAAGGCCGACTTGGCAACATGCAAAAAATCCGCATCCGCCGAAATCCAATTGCAGGCGTGTACGCGCTTGGTCGTTTCTGGCTGGCTCAACAAGCGCGGTCTCGCCGATACATTGAACAATCGCGGCGTCGCCCTTTGGCGGCTGGATAGATTTCAAGAGGCATTGACCAACTACGACGGCGCGATTGATCTCGATCCGCGACATGATTCCGCCTATGTGAACCGCGGCAACTCCTACGCCTTCCTCAAAAAGGACGACCTTGCGATTGCAGACTACACGCGTGCGATTGAAATCAACCCAAGCGACGATTTCGCCTACATGAACCGGGGGACGTCGTATTTCGCCAAAGGCGACTACAAGCAAGCGATATTGAACTACGATCACGCGATAATGCTCAAACCAAATAACGCGTTGCTGCGCGTGCAGCGGGGCCATGCGTGGCGCAGGATCGGGGAAGACGCGAAAGCGGATGCCGATTTTGCAGCGGCCCGCGCCATCGACCCAAAGATCGTGCCTAAGTGAACAGCTATGGCAGTTTTGCCGCATACTCACAGCAATTCGCCGTTGAGATAGGCGCGCGCCTCGCGGCTTCGCGGAGCGGCGAAGAACCGGGCGGCCTCGGCGCGCTCGACCAGCCGGCCTTCGTGCAGGAACAAGATCTCGTCCGCCAGCCGGCGCGCCTGTCCCACGTCGTGCGTGGCCATGGCGATGGTCGTGCCGGCGGCGTGGATCGCGGCGATCGCCTGCTCCACGCGCTTGGCCGCGGCCGGCGCCAGGCTCGCGGTCGGCTCGACGAGGACCCACCCCTCGGGGTTGAGCGCCGAGGCGCGCGCCAGTCCCAGCAATTGCCGCTCGCCGCCCGACAGCACGCGGGCCGGCCGGCCCGCGAGGTCCTTGAGGCCCACGAGCTCCAGCGCCTCGGTCACGCGTTCGGGGCGACGCAACTTGGGCACGCCGCGCACGTCGAGCGCATAGTCGATATTGGCTGCCGCCGTGCGGCGCAACAGGATCGGACGCTGGAACACCATGGCCTGGTAGAGATGCGCCTCGTCGGCCCTGGCGCCCCGCCAGTGGATCGCACCGGCGCTGGGCCGGTCGAGCCCGTGGATCAGACGCAGCGTCAGGCTCTTGCCCGCGCCGTTCGCGCCCATGATCGCCACGCACTTGTCCCGCTCGATGTCGAAGCTGACGTCGTCGAGCAACGCGCGCCCGTTGGCGCGGAAGCTCAATCCCTGGACGCTCAGCGGCAGGATCGCGCTCATGTCCGCGCCTCGGCCCCCTCGGCGCGCGTCGCCTCGTTCAGCAGATAGGCGGCCGCGTTCACCAGGACGGAAATGGCGAGCAGGATGATGCCGAGGCCCAGGGCCAGCGCCAGCTCGCCTTTGGATGTCTCCAGCGCGATCGCCGTGGTCATCACGCGCGTGACATGGGCGATATTGCCGCCAACCAGGATCACGGCGCCGACCTCGGCCGAGGCGCGCCCGAATCCCGCCAGCACCGCGGTCAGGAGCTGAAACCGCCCGTCCCATAACAGCGTGACGATCGAACGCAGGGGACCCACGCCCAGCGAACGCAGCTCGTCGGCGTATTCCGCCCACAGCTCGGCGATGGATTGGCGCGCCACCGCCGCGATCAGCGGGACGATCAAGACGGTTTGCGCCGCGATCATCGCCGGCGGGGTGAACAGCCAGCCAAGGAAGCCGAGCGGTCCGCTGCGCGACAGGATCAGATAGACCACGAGGCCCACCACGACCGGCGGCAGGCCCATCAGCGCGTTGACCAGAACCACGACCGCGCGCTGGCCGGGAAAGCGGAACACCGCCAGGGCCGCGCCCAGGGGCAGGGCCATGATCGCGGCCAGGACCACGGCGCTGAGGCCGACCTTGAGCGACAGGGCCACGATCTCCACCAGCTCGGGGTCCAGCCGCGCGATCATCCGCAGCGCCGCCACGAAGCCCTGGGCGATTTCGCTCAAACCAATCCTCCCGCCAGAGCGCATACCCCGGGGATGGCTGGACCCAGGGTTTATTGTATGATTTTATGCTTTTTTATGCGTTTTCTGCCAGACCCAAAACCGCCCTGTCCGGGTTGTTTCCGGTGGGGGGGCCGCCCATAGTGGCCGGCATGAAACAACCACCGCCCGAATTCCTGGTCCGGCCGAACCCCCAGGACCCGGCGCTGGTCGAGCGCGTCAAGGGCACCGACCAGGACGGCAAGCCGGTGGAAACCTCGGTGCCGCAGGAACGGCCGCTGACCCTGTTCCTCAACGGCCGCGAGATCGTAACCATGATGACCGTGGGCGACTACCCGGACTGCCTGGCCGTGGGCTATCTGCTCAACCAGAACACGCTCAAGGCCAGCGACACGATCACGGGCGTGGACGTGGACCGGGAGATCGACACCGTGGTCGTGCGCACCGCGCCCGAGACCAATTTCGAGGACAAGCTGAAGAAAAAGACCCTCACCTCGGGCTGCGCCCAGGGCACGGCGTTCGGCGACCTGATGGAGAAATTCGACCGGGTGAAGCTGCCAAAGGACGCGGTGCTGAAGACATCGTGGATCTACGCGCTGTCGAAGAAGATCAACCTGACGCCGAGCCTGTATCTCGAGGCCGGCGCGATCCACGGCTGCGTGTTGTGCGAGGAGGACCGGCCGCTGATCTATATGGAGGACGTGGGCCGGCACAACGCGATCGACAAGATCGCCGGCTACATGCACCTCAACAAGATCGGGCCGGAAGGCA
>JBQTIS010000452.1:0-4086 GCA_052387895.1 Rhodospirillales bacterium
GCAGGCGCCGCACGGCTTCGGCGAACCCGTCGCGGTCCGGGGCGGCCAGCGCCGCGGTGATTCGCTCGAGCGTCGCGTCGGCGGGAATCCCCAGGGCCGCGGCCAGCCCGGCCGAGAGCGCGGGCGCGGGCTCGCCGCCCCGCCAGGCGGCATAGCCGCCGCCCGCGCCCTCCAGCATCGCGGCCAGCAGGACGGAAGCGCGCCTGCCTTGCTCCGCCTCGCGTTCGCGCGCGGCCCGTCCCGCTTCGAGCAGCCGGGCGCGGCGATAGAACCGCCAGGCGAGGGGCCCGAGAACCGCGCCCGCCGCCACGGCGCCCAGCGCCACGCCAGCGATCGTAATCATGGCCGTCGCGTTCCGACCTCCCCGTGACCGGCCAGTCTAGGGATCGGCGCTTCGGGGAACAAGCAAAGGCGGATGCCGCATCCGCGGCGCCAGCCCGCCCCGGGCGGCCGGGAACCGCGCGATCCCCGCGCCGGCAAACCGCCGCGCCGCCCGCGAACTCCCGGCCCGGCCCGCTACATCGAGCGCCGCGGCGCGGCTTGCAGCAGCTCCTGCAGCTGCTGCTTATAGAACTTCGCCATGGCCGTGGTGCCGTGGCCGCGCGTGTCCTCGCTAGCCGGGATCAGGTGCAGCTTCGCGTTCTTCACGCGCTTCAGCTCGCGCTCCATGAGGCCGGTCTCCGGCGGGTTGCGCTCGTCGTCGGCCGAGTTGATCGCCAGCAGCGCGGCCTTGATGCGCTCCAATCCCGGCGACGGGTTGTAGTCGCGCGAGGAATCCCACTGATAGAGAAAGTCGTTGGCGTCGGCGTTGAAGGGCGCGGCCAGGCGCTGGTCGAGCAGCTTGTCGGCCAGCTCGCGCGTGGGCGACGCCTTCTGGTAGTTCAGGGTTCCGCCGTTGGTGGCGATGGCGAAGAACACGTTGGCGATGCGGAACGCCTTGGGCTGCGCCGTGTAGTTGCCGCCGTTCCAGTCCGGATCGTTGCGGATCGCGTCGATGATCAGCCGCCGCATCATCCAGTTGCGGCTGGACATCTCGGTCGGCTGCGCGGCCATCGGCGCCAGCGCGTCCATGAAGTCGGGATGCCGGACGCCCCAGATCCAGGTGTGCATGCCGCCCATCGAGTTGCCCATCACCAGCCGCGCGCGGCGCACGCCCATGCCCTCGGTCACCAGCCGGTGCTGCGCGGCGACCATGTCCTCGTAGTTGTAGCGCGGGAACTTGGCGCGCAGGCCGTCGGACGGCTTGGACGATTTTCCGTGGCCGATGGCGTCGGGCAATATGATGAAGTACTTGGCCGCGTCGAGCGGCTGGCCGGGCCCGAACAGCTCGCCCGCGAAGGCCTGGGACAGCATGCTGGCGCCCGAGCCGGTGGTGCCGTGCAGGATCAGCACCGGCTCGCCGGTATGCTCGCCGATCGTGCGGTAGTTGAGGCGCAGCTCGGCCATGGTCTCGCCGGTGTGGAACTTGAAGTCGCGCGCGATCCACGCGCCTTCCCTTGGTGCGGGATAGGTTTGCGCCGCGGCCGCGAACCCGGCCAGGCACAGAACCGCGCCGGCGGCGGCGCGCAGAAGCGAGTTGCGGATTTTCATGGCGGTCTCCCCTCATGTCGTTGCGTCACGCCGGACGCAGTCTACACCTCCGCGAACTTCTTGCCCTCGCGGGCGAGCCTGGCCAGCAGCGGCGCGGGTTCGAGCCAGTCCCGGTCGCGCTCGTGGAGCCGCTGCATGGCGGCGTAAAGCTTGCCGAGGCCGATCGCGTCGGCCCAGAACATCGGCCCGCCGCGCCAGCGCGGGAAGCCGTAGCCGTAAAGCCAGATCACGTCGATGTCCGAGGCGCGCTGGGCGATGCCTTCCTCCAGGATCTTCGCCCCCTCGTTCACCAGCGGATAGAGGCAGCGCTCGACGATCTCCCGGTCCGCGATCGCGCGGCGCTCGATCCCCAGCTCCCGCGAGCGCGCCACGATCAGTTTCTCGATCTCGGGGTCGGGCAGCGGCGTACGCTCGCCCTTGTCGTAGCGGAACCAGCCCGCGCCGGTCTTCTGCCCGTGCCGGCCCAACTCGACGATGCGGTCGGCGATCGGCGAGTAGCGGCGCCTGTCCTCGGGCGCGCCCGAAGCGGCCTGCCGCGCCTTGCGCTCCTTGCGGATGCGGTAGCTGACGTCGAGGCCGGCAAGGTCGCCGGTGGCGAACGGCCCCATCGGGAAGCCGAACTCGCGGATCGCCTTGTCGATTTGTTGGGGCAGCGCGCCTTCCTCCAACAGGAAATTCGCCTGGCGGGTATAGGCGTGGTACATGCGGTTGCCGACGAAGCTGTCGCACACCCCCACCAGCACGCCCACCTTGTCGATGCGCCGCGCCACGGCCATGGCGGCGGCGATGGCGGCGGGACTGGATTTCGCGCCGCGCACCGTCTCGACCAGCCGCATCACGTTCGCGGGGCTGAAGAAATGCATGCCGATCACGCGCTCGGGCGCCTTGGTCGCGGCCGCGATCTCGTTCACGTCGAGCGACGAGGTGTTGGTAGCCAGCACCGCGTCGCGGCGGCAGACGGACTCGAGCTTGGCGAATATTTGCTTCTTGAGCGCCATGTCCTCGAACGCGGCCTCGATCACCAGCTCCGGCCCGGCCAGCGCCGCGTAGTCGGTGGCGCCCTGGATCAGCGCCAGGCGCTTGTCCATGTCCGCCTGGGCGAGCCGCCCGCGCTTCACCATGTCGGCGTAAAGCGCGCGCACGCGCGCCAGGCCCTTGTCCAGAAGCTCCGGCGAGGTTTCCAGCACGCGCACGGGAATCCCCGCGTTGGCGAACGACATGGCGATGCCGCCGCCCATGGTGCCGCAGCCCACCACGCCCACGCTCTTGACCGGCGCCGGCGCCGCGTTCTCGGGCAGGCCCCTGACCTTGGCCGCCTCGCGCTCGGCGAAGAAGGCATGGCGCAACGCCCGGGCCTGGTCCGAAACCACCAGGCGCAGGAAGGTCGCGCGCTCGAATTGGATCGCCTCGTCGAACGGCTTGCTCAAGGCGGCCGCCACGCACTCCACCACGGCCAGCGGCGATTCCTGGCCGCGCGCGGATTTCGCGACGCGGGCGCGGAACGCGTCGATCAGGCCGGGATCGGCGCGCGCCTCGGCCAGCTTGTCCTCGCGCTCGCGCGTGCGCCGGGGCTTCGTCCCCTTGGCGACGAGCGCTTCCGCGTATTTCACCGCCGCCTCGGCCGCGTCGCCGTTCGTCAATTCATCGACGATGCCCAGGGCATGGGCGCGCGGGGAAGGAATCAATTCGCCGCTGGTCATCATCTCCAGCGCCGGCTTGACGCCGACGGCGCGGGTCAGCCGCTGCGTGCCGCCCGCGCCCGGCACGATGCCCAGCGTCACCTCGGGCAGCCCCATCCTGGTGTTCTCCGCCGATGCCACGCGGAAATGGCAACCGAGCGCGAGCTCCAGCCCCCCGCCCGCGGCCACGCCGTGGATCGCCGCCACCACGGGCTTTTCGGCGCGCTCGATCTTGTCGATCAGCTGGGGCAGCATCGGCGCGTCGGGCGGCGGCGGCTTGCCGAATTCGCGGATGTCGGCGCCGGCCGACAGCATCCTGCCCTTGCCCGCGATGACAATCGCGGCAACGCCAGGGTCCGCGATCGCCTCGCCGAGATGCCGGTCCAGCGCCCGGCGCACATCGGCCCCCAGGCCGTTGACCGGCGGATTGTCGATCGTGAGCAACGCCACGCGTCCGCGATTTTCCCGCGTCACCGGTTCGCCGGCCATGCAACTTCCTCCCGTTAGAGCGGCGCGACTATAGCAAGCCGCGCTCGGGCCGTGGCAAGCTCGGGCGATGGCCTCCCTCTCGGCATCCGGCGATACTTTCGACGTCGCGGTGATCGGCGGCGGCATCCACGGCTGCTCCGCCGCGCTGCATTTGCGCCGGCGCGGGGCCGCGGTCGCGCTGTTCGAGGCGGGGCCGTGCTGGCGCACCCCGCCGAAATTGACGCCGCTGGCCTGGGCGCCGCACAGCCCCGCCTCGAACAGCGCGACCGCGGCCCCGCGCCGGCGCAAATGCAGCGCGGCGGAGCAGCCGTGGATGCCGCCGCCGATC
>JBQTIS010000453.1:0-8597 GCA_052387895.1 Rhodospirillales bacterium
GGCGAGAAGATGCGGGGCATCGCCGCCGAGGCCCAGCGCGCCGAGGAGCAGGCCGGCGGGGTGGTGCGCGACATCCGCAAGGACATCGCCTACGGCATCATCGACGGCCCGCTGACGCAGCTGGAGCAGGACTACGCCCACCACCGCGGCCTGCGGCGCTGGCTGGTGCAGATGCGCGAGGACATCCTGGACCACCTGGACCAGTTCGCGACCGCGCCCGCGGAGGGACGCGACTGGGCCCAGGACCGCTACGCCGTCAACCTGATCGTCGACAACGCGGATATGCCGCACATGCCCGTGGTGCTGGAGCCGAACCCGACCTTCCCGCGATTGTTCGGCGCGATCGAGTACCATTCCGTCAGCGGCACGCTGGTGACGGATTTCCGGCTGATCCGCGCCGGCGCGCTGCACCGCGCCAACGGCGGGGTGCTGGTGCTGCGCGCCGAGGCCGTGGCGCGCGAGCCCGGCGTATGGGAGGCGCTGAAGGGCGCGTTGCGCGACGGCGAGGCGCGCATCGAGGAGCCCTATCGCGCCAACATGCCGGCGATGGTGGAATCGCTGGTGCCCAAGGCGATTCCGCTGAAGGTCAAGGTGGTGCTGGTGGGCGCGCCGCGCTGGTACTACATGTATTCGTCGGCCGACCCGAACTTCCTGGATTATTTCAAGGTCAAGGCCGACATCGACCCGGACATGGACGCCACGCCCGAGAATCTGGGCGTCTATGCGGAGCTGCTGCGCGAGGCCGCGCGGGACCGCGCGGGCGGGGCCGCGCTCGACGACGGCGCGGTCGAGTATCTGCTGGGCCAGGCCTCGCGCTGGGCCGACGCGCGCGACAAGCTGAGCGCGAAATTCGAGATGCTGGAGGACGTGCTGGTCGAGGCCGGCACGCTGCTGCCGCCGGCGCAGGGCGCCGACGCCGCGCCCAGGATCGGCGTCGCCGAGGTGCGCCAGGCGCTGGCCGAGCGCCGCCGGCGCAATTCGCGCGTCGAGGACCGCAGCCAGGAAACCATCAAAAAGCGCGTCATCAACATCGCCGTCACCGGCAAGGCCGCGGGGCAGGTGAACGCGCTGACCGTCATGGACACGGGCGACCACGCCTTCGGCCTGCCCTCGCGGGTGTCGGCGCGGGTCTATGCCGGCAGGCTCGGCGTCATCAACATCGAGCGCATGGTCGAGATGGGCGGCCCCTTGCAGCAGAAGGGCGTGATGATCCTGGAGGGGTTCCTCAACGGCCGCTTCGCGCAGAAGTTCCCGCTGTCGTTCTCGGCCTCGATCACCTTCGAGCAGAACTACGGCGGGGTGGAGGGCGACAGCGCGACGATGGCCGAGGTTTGCGCGCTGGTCTCGGCGCTGTCGGGCGCGCCCTTGCGCCAGGACATCGGCATCACCGGATCGATGGACCAGCTCGGCAACGCCCAGGCGATCGGCGGCGCCAACCACAAGATCGAGGGCTTCTTCCGCGCCTGCCGCGAGCGCGGGCTGACCGGCGCGCAAGGGGTGATCGTGCCCGCGTCGAACGAGCGCAACCTGGCGCTGCGCGACGAGGTGGCCGAGGCGATCGGCGAGGGCAAGTTCCATGTCTGGAGCGTGGCGACGGTGGACGAGGCGGTGGCGCTCTACACCGGCATGAAGACCGGCGAGGCGAACGCGCGGGGCGACTATCCCGCCACGTCGGTCTATGGCCTGGTCATGAAGCGCCTGGCCGAGTTCGACCGCATCCTGACCAAGCGCGCGGCGCACAGGGGCTGAGGCGAATTCTATTCCGCCGGGGCGGGCGCGGCCTTGAGGTGGCTTTGCTCGCGCGGGAACAGCAGCGCCGCCACGAACACCAGTGCGCCCAGCGCCCCCAGCAGCAGGAACACCGGGCCGAACCCGCCGCCCTTCTGGTGCAGGATCGAGATCAGCGGCACCGCCGCGGCGGCGACGCCGAAGCCGACGAAGTAGCGCACCGCGAACACGCGCGAGCGGAACTCGTCGGTGGTGTAGCGCGCGACCATGGTGTCGTTGATCGTGACCTGGCCGAAGATGGCGATCATCACGGCCCCGGCCGCGACCAGCATCAGCGCGTCCTCGGCGTAGGCCGCCACCAGCAGGCCGGGCGCGGCGAAGGCCGAGACCAAGAGGAACGAGGTCTTCAGGCTGTAGCGGTCGACCAGGCGGCCGACCACGAGCTGCGCGAGCGCGCCCACGGCGTAGATCGCGGCGGCCAGCGCGCCGACCGTGGCGGCCGAATCCGCCAGCCGCCCCACGCGCTCGTCGACGAGCTTGGGCAGCGCGATGGTGGCGCCTTGGAAGATCAGTCCGCCCACCAGGATGACGATGGTCAGCACCGCGAACACGCGCACGACCAGCGCGCGCGGAATGTCGAGCTTGCGCGCCGCCTTGCCGGCGGCGGCCTTTCCCGCGCCGTCGGGCACCGCAAGCCAGAAGGCGAGGCCGACCAGCGCGGCGGCGGCGCCGGGTATGATGAAGGCCCAGCGCCAGCCAAGGAACTGCGTCAGCGCGCCGGTGGCGAGCGCCGCCGTCGCGATGCCGATATTGCCGAACACGCCGTTGAGGCCCATGACGCGGCCGAGCCGGCCGCCCGCGTTGGCCGCCAGCATGGCGCCGGCTATGGGATGATAGATCGACGAGAACACGCCGATGAGCGTGAGGCCCGCGGCCAGCCACGGCGGCGACGGGCTCAAGCCCGTCAGCGCGGTGCTGGCGCCGATGCCGAGGAAGAACACGATCATCATGTTGCGCCGGCTCCAGCGGTCGCCGAGCCAGCCCGCCGGCAGCGAGCCCGCGCCGAACATCACGAACGTGCCGACCGACAGCGCCAGCAGCTCGCCGTAGCTCCAGCCGAATTCCCGCCCCATGCCCAGCACGGCCGTAGGGAAGATCAACAGGAACATGTGGTCGATGAAATGCGCGACGTTGACGAAGCCGACCACCGTCGCGGTGCTGGCGGCGCGCGTGCCGGCCATGGCCGAGGCCCTTTTCGCTAGCCAAACCGGGCGCCAGCATAGCCTTGACCGTAGCGCGACGTTCGGACAAGTTATATCGCGAATCGGACAGAGGGAAATGACCGTCGAAAAAAGCACCAACCCGCTGGAATACCAGTATATTTCTCGCCCCGTCGGCGCCATGCCCAAGGACTTCGCCGACGGGGCGGAAATACCGTGGCACCGCCACCGCCGCGCCCAGCTGATCTACGCCGCTACGGGCGTGATGCGCGTCGCCACGCGCGCCGGCGCGTTCGTGGTGCCGCCGTTGCGCGCGCTGTGGATGCCGGCGGAGGTCGAGCACAGCCTGCGCATGGAAGGGGCCGTGGCGATGCGCACGCTCTACATCGAGCCCGCCGCCGCGCGCGGCATGCCCAAGGCCTGCGCGGTGATCGAGGTGGGTCCGCTGTTGCGCGCGCTGGTGCTGGCGGCGATGGACGAGCCGGTGGAGTACGACCAGCGCGGCCGCGGCGGCATGATCATGCGCCTGATGCTGGCCGAGCTCGGGGCCGCGCCGCGCCTGCCGCTCGACATCCCCATGCCGCGCGACCGGCGCCTGCTGCGCCTGTGCGGATCGCTCATCAAGCACCCCCAGAGCGACGCGACGCTGGAGCACTGGGCCGAGCACGTGGGGGCGAGCGCGCGCACCCTGGCGCGGCTGTTCCGGCGCGAGACGGGCTTGAGCTTCACCGAGTGGCGCGCCCAGGCGCGGCTGGTCGAGGCGCTGCCGATGCTCTCGGCCGGCCAACCCGTGCGCGCGGTCGCGGCAAGCCTAGGCTCTCGCAGCGCCAGCGCGTTCGCCCAGATGTTCCGCCGCGCGCTGGGCAAAACGCCGCGCCAGTATCTCGCGCATTGACCCTCGACGCGGGCCGGGCCTGGCGCTACTGATTCCCCTCCCCGCCCCAACCCGGCCCGGCGCAGCGACATCATGGCCAGCGATCTTCCCCAACAGGCGCGCGTCGTCGTCATCGGCGGCGGGGTGGTCGGCTGCTCGGTCGCCTATCACCTGACCAAGCGCGGCTGGAAGGACGTGCTGCTGCTGGAGCGCAAGGAGCTGACCAGCGGCACGACCTGGCACGCGGCGGGCTTGATCGGCCAGCTGCGCGCGACGCAGAACCTGACGCGGCTCGCGGTCTATACCGCCGAGCTCTATCGCGGCCTGGAAAAGGAGACCGGCCAGGCCACGGGCCTGAAGCAAAACGGGTCGCTGTCGATCGCCTGCGACAGGGAGCGCTTCGAGGAGATGAAGCGCGGCGCGTCGATGGCCGGCAATTGCGGCCTGGAAGTCCACGTGCTGACGCCGGAGCAGGCGAAGGAGAAGAACCCGCTGCTGCGGGTCGACGACGTGGTGGGGGCGGTGTTCCTGCCGCGGGACGGGCAGCTGAACCCGATCGACGTGACGCGGGCGCTCGGTATCGGCGCGCGCCAGGGCGGGGCACGGATCGCCGAGAACTGCAAGGTCACGGGCATCAAGATCGAGGGCGGCCGCGTGGCCGGGGTCGCGACAACGTTGGGCGAGGTGGCCTGCGAATACGTGGTTAACTGCGCCGGGATGTGGGCGCGCGAGGTGGGGCGCATGGCGGGCGTGGCCGTGCCCCTGCACGCGGCCGAGCATTTCTACGTCGTGACCGAGCCGATCTCCGGCCTGCCGCGCGACCTGCCGGTGCTGCGCGAGCCCGGCGCCTGCATCTACGTGAAGGAGGACGCGGGCAAATTGCTGGTCGGGTGCTTCGAGCCGGCGGCCAAGCCCTGGGGCATGGACGGCATCCCCGAAGACTTCGCCTTCGGCACGCTCGCCGACGACATGGAGCATTTCCAGCCGCACCTGGAATCGGCCATGCACCGCCTGCCGGTCCTGGAAAAGGCGGGCTTGCAGACCTTCTTCAACGGGCCGGAGAGCTTCACCCCCGACGACCGCTATCACGTCGGCGAGGCGCCCGAAGTGAAAAACTTCTTCGTCGGCGCGGGGTTCAATTCCATCGGCATCCAGTCCGCCGGCGGCGCGGGCCGCGTGCTGGCGGACTGGATCGTCGACGGGCGCGCGCCGATGGATCTGTGGGACGTGGACATCCGCCGCATGATGGACTTCCAGGCCAACCGGAAATACCTCGGCGACCGCACGGTCGAGGGCCTGGGGCTGCTCTACGCCATGCACTGGCCGTTCCGGCAGGTCGAAAGCGCGCGCGGCGCGCGCAAATCGGCGCTGCACGACCTCCTGGCCGCGCTGGGCGCCTGCTTCGGCGAGCTCGCGGGCTGGGAGCGGGCGAACTGGTACGCGCCTAGGGGCGTGAAGCCGGAATACCAATACAGCTACGGGCGGCAGAACTGGTTCGACTATTCCGCCGCCGAGCATCGCGGGTGCCGCGAGGCGGTGGCGCTGTTCGACCAGTCCTCGTTTGCCAAGTTCCTGGTCGAGGGCAGCGACGCCGCGGCGGCGCTGAGCCGGATCTGCTGCAACGACGTGGCCGTCGAACCCGGCCGCGTGGTCTATACGCAATGGCTGAACCAGAGGGGCGGCATAGAGGCCGACCTTACCGTCACGCGCCTGGACGAGACCGCGTACCTGGTCGTGACCTCGGGCGCCAGCCAGCGCAAGGACCGGGATTGGCTCAAGCGCAACATCCCCGACGGCGTGCACGCCCATGCGGCCGACGCGACCTCGGGCATCGCGACGCTGGGGGTGATGGGGCCGAATTCCCGCGCGCTGCTGCAAAGCCTGACGCCGGACGACCTGGGCAACGCGGCCTTCCCGTTCGCCCAATCGCGCGAGATCGACCTGGGCTACGCCCGGGTGCGCGCCACGCGCATCA
This sequence comes from Rhodospirillales bacterium, assembly GCA_052387895.1. Classification (GTDB taxonomy): domain Bacteria; phylum Pseudomonadota; class Alphaproteobacteria; order JAEULC01; family JAEULC01; genus JAEULC01. Next base: position 5,798 of record JBQTIS010000453.1, read on the forward strand.
CCTATGTCGGCGAGCTGGGGTGGGAGCTCTACGTGCCCACGGAATTCGCGCAGGGCGTGTTCGACGCGATCATGGAAGCCGGCCCGAAATTCGGCCTGAAGCTCGCGGGCTATCACGCGCTCAACTCGCTGCGCATGGAAAAGGCCTATCGCCACTGGGGCCACGACATCGGCCCGGACGACGACCCGATCGAATCGGGCCTGGGCTTCTGCGTGGCCTGGGAAAAGAAAGGCGGCTTCATCGGCCGCGAGGCGCTGCTCCAGCGCCGGGGCAAGCAGCCGAAAAAGCGCCTGGTGCAGTTCGTGATGGAGAGCGCGGAGCCCCTGCTCTATCACAACGAGCCGATCTGGCGCGACGGCAGGCGCGTGGGCTACTTGAGCTCGGGCATGTTCGGCCACACGCTCGGCCGCGCCGTGGGTCTGGGCTTCGTTCGCGCCGAGGACGGCGGCGAATGCACGCCCGAGTTCGTGCTCGCTGGGCGCTACGAGATCGAAGTCGCGCGCGAGCGCTTTGCCGCCAAGCCGTTCCTGAAGCCGGCCTACGACCCGAAGGGCGCGAGAATCAAGGCATAGGGGCCCTCACCCGCTCGCGTCGCTCGCACCCTCTCCCATCTTCGATGGGAGAGGGGGGACTCATCGCAGCAGCGATGGGAGGGCGAGGGCGACTACGCCGCCTTGCCGCAGCCCCGGGGCTTGAACACGCGCTCGGTCGAGGCGGGGTACTTCGCCAGCATCGCCGCGGGGCGGATCGGCCGGGCCGAGAAATTCCCGCCGCAGTTCGGGCAGCGGCCTTTCAAGACCGTCTCGGCGCAAGCGCGGCAGAACGTGCATTCGAAGGTGCAGATCATCGCCTCGCGCGAATCGGGCGGCAGGTCCCTGTCGCAGCATTCGCAGCTCGGCTTGAGCTTCAGCATGGAACCCCCTTATGTCCCCAGGCGCTTCAGGAAGAACACGCGGTCGAAGCCGTCCTCCACGCGCCGTTCCGCGATCTCGTAGCCCAGGCCCCGGTAGAACGGCATGTTCTCGGCCATTTTGGCGTTGGTGTAGAGGCGCACCGCGCCGAAGCCGTTGCGCAGGGCCTCGGCCTCGGCGAATTCCATCAGCGCCCTGCCCACGCCCTTGCCCTGATCGGCGGGATCGACGCCCACGGTGTCGACGAACCAGCCGCCGTCCTTGGGCCGCATGACCAGCACACCCGATAGGCGGCCCGCGCCGTCCAGCACCCAGCAGCGCCCGGCTTCGATCGCGGCGCCGTAGTCGCCGGTCATCGGCGCGGGCTCGCGGCCGATGCGCGGCACGTACTTGGCGTAAGCCCTGCGGATCAGCGCCAAGACGGCCGCTTCGTCGGACGCCCCGGCCTTGCGGATCGCGGCCATGGGCCTAGTCGTGCGGGCGCTCGACCATGCGGCCGATGCGCCGGCCGCCGAACACGTGGACGTGGAAGTGCGGCACTTCCTGGTTGGCGTCGGCGCCGTGGTTGGAGAGCATGCGATAGCCGGTCTTGTCCACGCCCGCCTCGCGCGCCACCCGGCCCACGGTGCGCACGAAATCGGCGATTTCGGCCTCGCTGGCCTTGGCCGAGAAGTCGTCCATCGACACGTATTCGCCCTTGGGGATCACCAGCACATGCACGGGGGTTTGCGGGCGGATGTCGCTGAAGGCGAGCGAGTGCGCCGTCTCCATCACCTTCTTGCAGGGGATCTCGCCGCGCAGGATCTTGGCGAACACGTTGGTCGGATCGTAGGCCATGACCGTCACCCGTTTTTCGGCCGCGCCTGCTTTTCGGCGATGCCCGAGATGCCCTCGCGGCGCTTGAGCTCGGCCCACACGTCTTCGGGCCTGACGCCGCAGGCCGCCCACATGACGAAGAGGTGGTAGAGCACGTCGGCGCTTTCGGCCACCAGCTTGCCGCGGTCGCCGAGCGCGCCCTCGAGCGCCGCCTCGACCGCCTCCTCGCCCAGCTTCTGCGCGATCTTCTTGTTGCCCTGGGACAACAGGCGCGCGGTGCGCGAGGTCTCGGGATCGGCGGTGCGCCGGTCGAGAATCGCCCGGTAGAGCCGGACCAGGACGTCGATGTCACCCGCCTCGGGCATGGCTGCGCCTTTCCCCCGCGATTCGGTAGCAGAAGCGCCCTGTTTCATCCAGCCGTTTCATCCAGCCGTATCGCGCACCGGAATGCCGGCGGCTTTCAGCGCCGCCTTGGCCTGGGCGATCGAATGCCGGCCGAAATGGAAGATCGAGGCCGCCAGCACCGCCGAGGCGTGGCCGTCGCGGATGCCCTGGACCATGTGGTCGAGCGTGCCGACGCCGCCCGAGGCGATCACCGGCACACTGACCGCGTCCGACACGGCGCGGGTCAGCGCCACGTCGAACCCCCGGCCAGTGCCGTCGCGGTCCATCGAGGTCAGCAAGATCTCGCCGGCCCCGGCCGCGACCATGCGCCGGGCCCAGTCCAGCGCGTCCAGCCCGGTGTCGACGCGCCCGCCATGGGTGAACACGCGCCATGCGCCCGGCCCCGTCTGCTTGGCGTCGATGGCGACGACGATGCATTGCCGGCCGAACTTCTCGGCCGCGGCCCCGACGAACCCCGGGTCCTTCACCGCCGCGGTGTTGATCGACACCTTGTCGGCGCCGGCCAGCAGCAGCTTGCGCACGTCCTCGACCGCGCGCACCCCGCCGCCCACGGTCAGCGGCATGAAGCACTGCTCGGCCGTGCCGCGCACCGCGTCCATCAGCGTGTCGCGGTTTTCGTGGCTGGCGGCGATGTCGAGGAAGCACAGCTCGTCGGCGCCGGCCCGGTC
>JBQTIS010000454.1:0-4573 GCA_052387895.1 Rhodospirillales bacterium
CGCGAGGGCCGCTTCCCGATCAAGCCGACAGCAGCTCCGCGACGCGGTCGGCGATGGCGAGGCTCGCGGTCAGGCCCGGCGATTCGATGCCGTAGAGGTTGACCAGGCCCTTCACGCCGTGCTCGCGCGGGCCCTGTATGGCGAAGTCCTGGGCCGGCTCGCCCGGCGCCTGCAGCTTGGGCCGCATCCCGGCGTAGCCGGGCGAAAGCGCGCCGTCGGGCAGGCCCGGCCAGTAGCGCCGGATCGCGGCGTAGAATCTCTCCGCGCGCTTCGGGTCGACGTCGAGATTCCCCGGATCGTCCACCCACTCCACGTCGGGCCCGAACTTGGCCTGGCCGCCCATGTCCAGCGTCACGTGCACGCCCAGGCCCGCCTTCTCCGGCGCCGGATAGATCAGACGCGAAAACGGCGCCCGCACGCCGGTCAGCGTGAAATAGTTGCCCTTGCAGAAATAGCGCCGCGGCACGGCCTGGGCCGGGAAGCCCTGGAGCGAACCCGCCACGACCGGCGCGTCGTTGCCGGCGCTGTTGACCACGGCGCGGCATTCGAGGCGCGTCGCCTGCGCGCCGCCGACCTCGAGCTCGACGCCGTCCCCAGCCACGCGCCCGCCCAGGACCGGGCTTAAGAAAGCGATCATCGCGCCATGCGCCTCGGCTTCGCCCTGGAGCGACAGCATGAAGGCGTGGCTGTCGACGATGCCGGTCGAGGGCGACAGCAGCGCGCCGAACGAGCGCACCGCCGGCTCAAGCTTGCTCACCTCGCGCGGCTCCAGCCACTCCAGGTCGCCCACGCCGTTGGCCATGGCCTGGGCCTTGAGCTTTTCCAGGCCCGGCTTCTCGTCCTCGGCGCAGGCGACGATCAGCTTGCCGCAGTCGCGGTAGGGCACGCCGCGGTCGGCGCAATAGGCATAAAGCGCGCGCCTGCCCGCCACGCATAACAGGGCCTTGAGGCTGCCGGTGGGATAGTAGATGCCGGCGTGGATCACCTCGGAATTGCGGCTGCTGGTCTGGGTGCCGATGCCCTCGGCCGCGTCCAGCACCACCACCTCGCGGCCCCGGAGCGCCAGCGCGCGCGCGACCGCCAGGCCCACCACCCCGGCCCCGATCACGGCGCATTCCACGGTCTCGGTCATGGCGGCGGAAGCTTACACGCCGGTCAGCGGCGCATCATCATCTTGTCGGGCAGGAAACTGACGATCTCGGGGAACACCGTCACCAGCGCCACCGCCACGCACATGAGAAGGAACAGCGGCACGGTGTGCCGGGCGATCCAGGTGATCTGCCGGCCGGTCATGCCCTGCAACACGAACAGGTTGAAGCCCACGGGCGGGGTGATCTGCGCCATCTCGACCACCAGCACGACGAAGATGCCGAACCACAGCTCGTCGATGCCGGCCTTCTGCACCGTGGGCAGCAGCACCGCCATGGTCAGCACCACCATGGAAATCCCGTCGAGGAAGCAGCCCAGCACGATGTAGAACAGCATCAGCGCGAAAATCAGCGCGTAGGGCGAAAGCCCGAGGCCGTCGATCCATTCCGCCAGATGCCGCGGCAGCCCGGTGAAGCCCATGGCGAGGCTGAGGAACTGCGCGCCCGCCAAGATCAGCGCGATCATGCAGGAAAGCCGGGTGGCGCCCAAGAGCGCCTCGACGAACGTCGCGCGGCTGAGCGAGCCTTGCGCCGCCGACAGGATCAGCGCGCCGACCACGCCGAGCGCCGCCGACTCGGTGGCGGTGGCGAGCCCGGTGTAGATCGAGCCCAGCACCAGCGCGATCAGCAGCACGGCCGGGATCAGGTGGCGGCTGGCGTAGATCTTCTCGCGCAAAGTCGGGTGCGTGGTCTCCGCCGGCACTTTGCCCGGGTTGAACGCCGCCCACGCCATCACGTAGCCGCTGAACAGCGCCGCCAGCATGATGCCGGGCAGGATGCCGGCGATGAACAGCTTGGCGATCGACACCTCGGCCGCCACGCCGTAGACGATCATGATCAGCGACGGCGGGATCAGCAGCCCCAGCGTGCCCGAGCCGGCCAGCGTGCCGATCGAAATGCCGTCGGGATAGCCGCGCGACTTGAGCTCGGGCAGCGTCATCTTGCCGATCGTGGCGCAGGTCGCGGCCGAGGAGCCCGAGATCGCGGCGAAGATGGCGCAGCCCACCACGTTGGTGTGCAACAGCCGCCCGGGCAGGCGCGTCATCCACGGCGCCAAGCCGCGGAACATGTCCTCCGACAGGCGGGTGCGGAACAGAATCTCGCCCATCCAGATGAACAGCGGCAGGGCGGTCAAGGTCCAGCTCGAGCTCGCGCCCCAGATCGTGGTGGCCATGGCGTCGCCGGCCGGCCGCGTGGTGAAGAACAGCATCGCCACCATCGCCACGCCCAAGAGCGACAGGCCGATCCACACGCCCGTGCCCAACAGCAGGAACAGCACGAACAGCAGCACCGCGAATAGTTGGAAGTCTTCCATGACGGGCTATGGGTTCCCCGGACGCCTGCGGTCAGCGGTCGGCGTGCGGGTCGTGCGCGTCCGCCAGCTTCAAAAGCTCGCCGCCGCGGGCCACGTCCACCAGCTTCTCCAGCACCGCGATGAACAGCACCGTGGTGCCCACGGCCATGCCGATCTGCGGAATCCAAAGCTCCATCGGCACCAGGCCCTGCGACATGTCGTGCAGCACCCAGGACGTGTAGGTCATCTTGACGCTGTAGAAGGCGAAAAACCCGGACAGGAACGCGGCCATGCCCAGGCACCACAGCTCCAGCCGCCGCCGCCCGCGCGGATCAAGCTTCTCCAGCACCAGCGTGACGCGGATGTGCTCGCCCCGGCCGAAGGTATAGGCCAGCGCCAGGAACGACGACGTGGCCATGGAATAGCCCGCGAACTCGTCGATCGAGCGCGCGACCAGGCCGAACATCGGCGCCACGATGGAGTAGAGCGAGCAAAGGCACACGCCCATCAGGAACACCGCGGCCAGCCCGCCGCAGGCTGAGTAAAGGCGCGCGAGTATCCGGCGAATCGCCATCCCCTGGAAACGGCGGGGCGGGCCGTTGGGGCCCGCCCCGGTTGCTCGGCTATTTGCGGAACGCGGCGACGATGGCCTGCCCGTCGGCGCCGGCCGACTTCATCCACTCCTCGGTCATGGTCTTGCCGATGGCGGCCAGCTCTTCCTTGAACTTGGCGGCGGGCGGCTTGACCGTCATGCCGTTCTTGGCCAACGTGTCGAGATAGCCCTTGGTCAGCTTCTCGCACTCGGCCCAGCCCGCGGCCTCGGCCTTCTTCGCCTCGGCCAGGACCACGCCCTGGGCGGCCTTGTCCAGCTTCGCCAGCGCGGCCTTGTTGACCACCACCATGTTCTTCGGCAGCCAGGCCTGGGTGTCGTAGAAGTATTTCAGGTGCTCCCACACCTTGGTGTCGACGCCGGTCGAGCCGGACGAGACGAACGAGTTGACCTTGCCGGTCGCCAGCGCCTGGCTGAGGTCGGCCGCCTGGATCGTCACGGGCTGCGCCTTCACCAATTCGCCCAGGCGCGCCGTGGCGGGGCTGTAGGCGCGCCACTTCAGGCCTTCCATGTCCTTCAGCGAGTTCAGCTCCTTGTTGGCGTACACGCCCTGCGGCGGCCACGGCACGGCATAGAGCAGCTGCATGTCCCACGCCGCCAGCTTCTTCTCGACCACCGGCTGGGCCGCGTCGGCCAACTTCTTGGCGGCCTTGAAGTCGGTCGCCAGGAACGGCACGCCGTCGGCGCCGAAAACCGCGTCCTCGTTTTGCAGGTTCACCATCAGCACCTCGCCGACCTGCGCCTGGCCGGTCTGGACCGCGCGCTTGATCTCGTTGGCCTTGAACAGCGAGGCGTTGGCGTGGATCGTGATCGCCAGCTTCCCGCCGGTGCCGGCCTTGACCGCGTCGGCGAATTTCTGGGCGTTGATGGTATGGAAGTTGGCGGCCGGATAGGCCATCGGCATGTCCCACTTAGTCTGGGCCATGGGCGCGGAAACCGGCGCTAAGATCACGGCGACGGCCGCGGCGGCCGCAAGCGACAGCGTTTTTTTCATCTCGTGTGGCTCCCTGAAGTTAGCGGAGTCCGGTCGCAGGCGCCGGGCCCCATCCCCCGTTTGTCGCGGTACTGTAGCCAATGCCCGCGCGGCGCGGAAGGGCCGGCGGTCGCCGCCGGAACGGGCCGTCAGCCGCCGCGATTCGCCGCATTTGCCGCCGGAATCAGCGCCTTGACCTCGGCCGGGATCGCCCCGGCGCGCAGGGCTTGCGGGTCGGCCGGGTCGCCGACGGCCCAAATCCGCGTCTCGCGGCCCTCCGCCGCCACCAGGCCCGCGATCCGCAGCGTGTGCTTAAGCTCGAAGCTTTTCGCGCCCCAGCGCGCGAGCGCAGTTTCGATCTCGATCCGGTCGCCGAAGCGCGCGGGATTGCGGAACGTGGCGCCCGCGTCCACCAGCGGAAAGCCGGTGCAGCCGTGCCGCGCCAGGAGCTCCTTCGCCGACAACCCGTGGCCGGCGAAGAAATGCCAGGCCGCCGCGTCCATCCAGCGGACGAAATTGGGATAGAAAGCGATGCGCGCGCCGTCGCA
>JBQTIS010000455.1:0-4599 GCA_052387895.1 Rhodospirillales bacterium
ATCGCCGCTGCACCGCCAGGCCCGCGCGCCCGAGCGCCGGCACAAGGCCGCCGCGCAAGCCCCGGACCGACGCGACCGGCAGTTCCTGGAGATGAAGCGGACGCTCGCCCGCTTCTATTCGCGCAACCTTCTGCCGCAGGCGGCGGCACTGGCCGAGGCCGTGACCGCGGGCGGCGCCGAGATCGCAGCGCTCGACGAAGCGGCGATCTAGCCTTCCAGCCTTAGACGCCGGCCTCGGGCTGGCCCGAGAAGCAGCGCCAAGTCGGCAGGCCGGGCTTGCCTTTCTTGCCGCCCGGACCTTCGGGCGTGAAATCGACCGCCCGTTGCATCGCCGTGCCGATACCCGCCGGCATGACCGCGTAGCCGTCGACCGGCGCGCGCTGGGTGTAGCGCTGGCGCTGGCGAATGTCGCGCGCGTCCTCCCTGATCTTCGCGATCTCGGCGTTCAGGCGGGCGCGGTCTTCGTCGTTGGCGGCGGCCTTGAACTCCGCCTCGGCCTTGGCCAGGTCGTTGAGCATCTTGTCCGTCAGCGCCTGGCGCCATTCCAGCTCCATCTTGTCGCGCAGGCGCACGCACAGCGCCTCGGCCGCGGGTTCGGCCGGCGACACGTCGTTGCGCTGGGCGGCGATCAGGTACCAGGTCAGCGCCGCGTACTCGTCCTGGCGCGCGCCGATGCCCGCCGCGCGCATGCTGGCGTATTCGTGCTGCGCGGGCCCGTGGTCGTGGATCGCGGCCTTCTGGTAGTACTGCGCCGCCGCCACGTAGTCCTGGTCGACGCCGATGCCGCGCGCCAAGAGCCGCGCATAGCGGTAGCTCGCGTCGGCATGACCCAGATCGGCGGCGCGGCGATAGCGCAGCGCGGCCTGCTGTAGGCGGCGGAATTCGTTCGCCTGCTGCGCCTGCCGGCCCTTGCTCTCCTCGAACATGCGCGCGGTCTCGTACAGCGCCTCGCGGTCGTCGAACTGGATTTGCGTCTCGTACAGCCGCATCGCCTCGGTGTAGTCCTCTTTCTTGATCGCCTCGCGCGCGGCTTCCTTCTCCTTGGCCACGCGTTTGGACTTGAACGCGCCGAAGAACGCCTCGTCGAAGCCCTCCTCGATGTCCTTCAGGATGCCGGCGGTCCCGTCCGCGGCGGCGGTCAATGCCAGGCCCAGGCCCAGGAATGTCGCGGCGGCAAGATTGCGCATCGGGCTCCTCCGGTTAAGTCCCTGTGCAGACGGCCGAATCCGGCGAATCACCCCTAAGCCCGGCGATTCCATGGGTCAAGCCCGTCCTAAAGCCGGGGAAACGAAGCGCATCAAGGGCTTGAATGGACTCAGCGATCCGTTAACGCGGGCGTCCCCGGCCGGATCGCGCCCTTGGAACCGCGGGCGCGCCTGGCGGCCCCTGATTCGGGCTCATGTGCGGGTGTCGGGGGGGCGCACTCGTTTTGGGCGCTTGTAGGTCCGGCGCGGGCTCTGTCATGGTACCGTCAAATAGATAACGCGAAGCCGACCCGGCCGGTGGCGAACGTGGCTGCCGGACAGTCGGAACCTGTTGGGAGGGGAAGCCACAATGAAACGCGCATTCGCATCGCTCGCCGCGGTCGCGGCGCTCGCCGCCGGATTGGCGTGGCCGCTGACGGCCGGCGCCCAGGACAAGCTGGTGCTCTACACCTCGCAACCCCAGGTCGACGCCGAACAGACGGTCGCCGCCTTCGAGAAGGCCGTCGCCGGCGTCAAGGTGGAATGGGTGCGCAACGGCACCACGCAGATCATGAACAAGCTCGAGGCCGAGTTCACCGCCGGCGATCCCAGGCCCGACGTGCTGTTGATCGCCGACGCCATGACCATGGAGACGCTGAAGGCCAAGGGCCGGCTGCTGGCATACAAGGAAGCCAAGACCGACAAGCTGCCGCCCGGCACGTTCGACAAGGACAAGAGCTATTTCGCCACCAAACTGATCACCACCGGCATCGTGGCGCATAAATCGGCCAAGGCGCCGGCGTCGTGGAACGACCTCCTGGCCGAGGCGGCCAAGGGCAAGGTGACGATGCCGAGCCCGCTCTATTCGGGCGCCGCCGCCATCCACGTAGGCACGTTGACCGCCGACAAGGCGTTCGGCTGGAAGTATTTCGAGGCGCTGGCCAAGAACGGCGCGGTGGCCGTGCGCGGCAACGGCGACGTGTTCAAGGCGGTCGCCTCGGGCGAGAAGCTCTACGGCGTGGTGGTCGACTTCCTGGCGCTGCGCGAGCAGGCCAAGGGCTCGCCGGTCACCTTCGTGTTCCCGAAAGAAGGCGTGACCGCGGTGACAGAGCCGGCGGCGATCCTGAAGACTTCCAAGAACCAGGCCGCGGCCAAGAAGTTCATCGATTTCCTGCTGTCGAACGCGGGCCTGTCGCTGGCGGCGGGCCAGGGCTACCTGGCGCTGGACAAGGGCATCGAGCCGCCGAAGGGTTTCCCCAAGCTCGACCAGATCAAGCTGATGAACTCCGACATTTCCGGCATCATGAAGACCGACGAGGCCAACAAGAAGAAATTCGCCGAGCTGTTCGGCGGCTGATCTCGGGCCCTGCATACCCAGCCCTCATGAGAACCGGCCCATGACGGCTGCGTAGGCAGGGCCTGGGCTTGTTCCGCCGGTTTTCTTTCGCGCGGCCGAGCGGCGAGGTTTTGACCCTCGCCGCTTTGGCCGTTCTGGTGTTCGCGCTGTCGGTCCTGCCGATGGCGCGATTGCTGCTGGAAGCCCTGGCGCCGGGCGGCGTGCCGTCCCTCGAGCTGTTGCTGCAGGCCTGGGACAGCCCGCGCGTCTGGACCGCCACGCGCAACACGGTCGAGGTCGCGGTGCTGGGCACCGCGCTGTCGGTCACGGTCGGCGGCGGCATGGCCCTTCTGGTCGCGCTCAGCGACATCAGGAGCAAGGCCGCGCTGGTGTTCCTGTTCATGGTGCCGCTGATGATTCCGCCCCAGGTCAACGCGTTGGCCTGGCTGCAACTGTTCGGGCCCGCCTCGGTGCTGCTCAACATGATCGGCATCGCGCCGGCGCCGGGCTCGCGCAATCCGCTCTATTCGCGCGAGGGAATCATCCTGCTGCTGGGCGTCCAGCACGCGCCGCTGGTGTTCCTGGCGCTGCGCGCGGGCCTGCGCTCGATGCCGCGCGAGCTGGTCGAGGCCGCGCGCGCCTGCGGCGCCGGACGCTGGCGCGTGCTGAAGGACGTGGTGGTGCCGCTAACCCTGCCGCCGCTGGTGGCCGGCGCGGCGCTGGCCTTCGTCTCGTCGGTCGGCAATTTCGGCATTCCCGCCCTCCTGGGAATTCCCGGCCGCTTCCTGACCCTGCCGACGCTGATCTATCAGCGCCTGGCGAACTTCGGGCCCAGCGTGATCGCCGAGACCGCGGCGCTGTCGATCATTGTCGGCGCCATCGCATTCGCCGGCGTGCTGGTGCAGGGCTGGCTCTTGGGCCGGCGCGACTATCGCACCATCGGCGCGCCCACGCCGCCATTGGCGATGACGCTGGGCCGCGCGCGTTTCTGGGTCGAGGCCGCCTGCTGGGCGGTGATCGCGCTGGTCCTGGCCGCCCCCTTGCTGGCGCTGTTCGTGACCGCCCTGGTGCCGGCCTACGGCGTCAAGCTGACCGCCGACACCGCCACCTTCGCCGCGTTCAAGCAGGTGCTGTTCACCCCCGGCGCCACCGCGCGGGCCTTCCGCAACAGCCTGCTGCTCGCCGGCGCGGCGGCGCTGGTGCTGACCTTGAGCGCCGTGCCGCTGGCCTATTTCATCGTCTGGCGGCGCAACCGGGTGCTGCGTTTCATGAACCTGGCGGCCGAGCTGCCCTACGCGCTGCCGGGCGTGGTGCTGGCGATCGCCTGCATCCTGATCTTCCTGAAGCCGATTCCGCTGGTGGGCCTGTCGCTCTACGGCACGGTGTGGATCATCTTCGTCGCCTACCTGGCGCGGTTCCTGACGCTCGCGCTCAGACCCGCGATCGGCGGGCTGGCGCAGATCGACCGCGCCTTGGAGGAGGCCGCGCAGATGTGCGGCGCCAAGTTCGGCAAGCGGCTGATGAGCGTGGTGTTCCCGCTGGTGGCGCCGCTGGCGGCGGCGGGCGGCATCCTGGTCTATCTGACGGCGGTGAACGAGCTGACCGTCTCGGCCCTGTTGTGGTCGGCGGGATCGGAGACGCTCGGCGTCATCGTGTTCGCGCTGGATGAGGGCGGCGACACGGTGCGCGCGGCCGCCGTGTCGGTGCTGTCGGTCGCCATGATCTTCGCGGTGATGGGCGGGGCGAGCCTGTTCGGCCGCCGCCTGCCGGCCGGGGTGCTGCCGTGGCGGGCCTGACGCTCAAGCGCGCCACGCGGCGCTTCGCCGGCCCGCGCGCGGCGGTCGATGCGGTCGACCTGGATGTGGCCGACGGCGAGTTCCTGGCGGTGCTAGGCCCGTCGGGCTGCGGCAAAACCACGCTCTTACGTCTGGTCGCGGGCTTCGAGCAGCTGGACGACGGGGAGATCGCGTTCGACGGCGATGCGGTCTCGGGACCGCGCCTGCACGTGCCGCCCGAGGAGCGCCGCGTGGGCGTGGTGTTCCAGTCCTACGCGCTGTGGCCGCACATGACGGTCAAGCG
>JBQTIS010000456.1:0-2367 GCA_052387895.1 Rhodospirillales bacterium
TGAAGGACTGGCCAAAAAACTTCAGGTCGGGGCAAGGACGCGAATCCCTGGCGGCTCCCGCGCCGCTTCAGCCGAACCGCGCCAGGCCCGGAATCCCGCCCGGCGGCCGCGGAAACGCCGCACCGGCCCCGGAAACGGCCGCGCGGTCAGGCCACGCCGGCGCGCGCGGCCTTCATCGCCTGGCGCAGCACGGCCATGTCGCCCACCTGGTTGGCGAGCAGCAGGATCAGCTTGGCGTCGACCAGGCGGCATTGGCCGTCGCTCAGGTTCCGGTGCAATTCGATCAGCTCGGCGTAGAACTCGTCGGGCGCCGCGATGTTGAGCGAATTTTTCAACGTGCGCGGATCGTTCATGCGGAACCTCCCCCGGCCCTGGCCAGCGCGGCCGCTACCGCGGCGGGATCGGCCCGGCGCCAGCGCGCGGCCACGTGCTGGTCGGGCCGCAGCAGATAGACGGTGCCCGGCCTGGCGTCGTAGCGCTTGAACGCCAAGCCCTCGGCGTCGGCGAGCCCGCCGCCGCGGCCGTTGGCCGCGATGCTTATCGGCGCGACGCCGGGTGGCGCGGCCAAATCGGCGCCGAAGCAAAGCGCGGCGAAGCGGCCGGCTTGCAATCGCTCCAGCAGCCAGGCCGGGTTGTTGCCCTCGACCAGCGGGGCGTTGGCGGCGGGGCTGCCCGGACGCATGGCCGAGGCGAACTCGCCGGGCCGGTCGGGCGTGGAAAGGGGCGAGGCGTCGTACACGGCGGGCGTGGAAAGCCGCCCGCTGTTGATCAGCGCGCGCGCGAACGGATATTCGCCCGCCAGCGCCAGGGCGGCGTCGCGGAACGCCTTGCTCGCCGCGCCCTTGGGCGTGATGAAATCGGTGGCGCGCGCGGAGTTCAGGATGTTCTCGTCGGCGGCGGGAACGCGCTCGGCGTCGTAGCTGTCGATCAGCCGCTCCGGCGCGCGGCCTTGGACGACGGCCGCCAGCTTCCAGGCCAGGTTGTCGGCGTCCTGGATGCCGCCGTTGCCGCCGCGCGCCCCGAACGGCGAGACGACATGCGCCGCGTCGCCGGCGAACACCACCCGGCCGTGGCGGAAGCGTTCCAGCCGCCGGCACTGGAAGCTGTAGACCGAGGTCCACTCGATCTCGAACTTCGCCTGCGCGCCGAGCATGGCCTTCAGGCGCGGCAGCACGCGCTCGGGTCGGTTCTCCAATTCGGGATCGGCGTCGGGCCCGAGCTGGAAGTCGATGCGCCACACGTCGTCGGCCTGGCGGTGCAGCAGCGCGGACTGGCCGGGATGGAACGGCGGATCGAACCAGAACCACCGTTCGGTCGGGAACTCCGCCCGCATCTTCACGTCGGTGATCAGGAAGCGCTCCTCGAACGCCCGGCCCTGGAAATCCAGGCCGAGATGCTTACGCATCGACGAGCGCACGCCATCGCATGCCACGGCCCAGGCGCAGTCCAGCGCATAGCCGCCCCCGGGCGTTTCGATGTCGAGGGTCACCCCGTCGGCGCGCGGCCTGGCGGCGGCGACGCGGTTCTTCCAGCGCAAAGAAAGTCCGGGCGCGGCCAGCGCCGCGTCAACCAGCGCTTCCTCGACGTGGTATTGCTGCAAGTTGATGAAGGCGGGGAACTTCTGGCCGCCTTCGGGCTGGAGGTCGAACTCGTACAGCTGTCCCTGGCGGTGGAACACGCGGCCTCGGTTCCAGGTGACGCCCCGGCGCATTATCGGCTGGGCGATGCCCAGCCGGTCCCAAATCTCCAGCGTGCGCTTGGACCAGCAGATCGCGCGGCTGCCGGTCGATACCCGGTCGTCGTCGTCGAGCATGATCACGGGCACGCCGCGCCGCGCCAGGTCGATGGCGAGCGTGAGGCCCACCGGCCCCGCGCCGATCACCGCGACCGGGCATCGGCCGCGCCCGCTTTTCAGCTCGGGCGGCGGAACGAAGGGGTAGGTTCGGGCGGGCTGGCCGGACACGGCGTCCGCTTCACCGCGCGCGATAGACCGTGTTGGCCCAATGGCCGCCGCATTTTTCCTTGTAGTCGCCGTTGCAGGGCATGGTGCAGTTGTCGGCCGGCCCGTTCTTGCCGTAGCTGTTGCCGCAGAAGCAGAAGCTGCCGTACTGCGTGCCGGCATAGGCGAAGCCCTTCTTGGCGCATTGCTCGATGCAGAACTTCGGCGTCATGCCGTGCCAGTTCATGACATGGCCGTCCAGGTCGCGGCCCTGGAGCGACAGCGGGTTGCCCGCGTCCTTGAAGCAGCCGATGCGCCCGCCGACGGGAACCTGCGGCACCGCCGCGGCAGGCGGCGCGGCGGCGACCCGCGGCGGCGCGGCTTGCAGCGGTTGGGGGGCGCCGGGAAGCTGCGGCGTGGCGGGTTTC
>JBQTIS010000457.1:0-2354 GCA_052387895.1 Rhodospirillales bacterium
GACGGTCGCGTCGCCACGTCGATGGCGGCCATCGACGCGCCGGACCGGACCGCCCGCCAGGCCGAAAATACGACCATGCGCCTGTTCTCGATCCTGACGCTCGTCGTGCTCGCCGTCCTCTTCGGCGGCGCCGCGTTCCTGGCGGTGTGGGAGCCCAGGGCGCCGACCAAGGTCATCGAACGGACCATTCCCGATGACAAGCTGCCGCGCTAGCAGGCGCGCCCCGGCGCTGGCCGCGGCGCTGGCGTTGGCCTTCGCCGGCGCGGCGCTGGCGCAAGGGGCGAGCCGCCCCTTGCCGCTGACCCCGCCGCAGCGCCAGGCGCCGCCGGTCGAAACCCGGCCGCTGCCGCCGCCGGTCGCGGAGCCCAAGCCCGCCGAAGCAAGACCCGCCAAAGCAAAACCCGCCGAAATCAGGCCCGCCGCGCAGGAGCCCCAGCCGGTCTCGGCCGAGACCGCCAAGCCCGGCGAGGCCAGCGTCGCGCCCGTGACCAGCGGCCAGCTGCCGCCGATCGACATCGAATCGCTCGGCATGCTGTCCGAGGCCAATGGCGGCTTCGGCGTGAGCTTGTGGGCCGAGACGCGGCGCGACATCGTCGAGGCGCTGCTGCCGCGCCTGCCGGCCGCGCTTGGCGCGCCGTCGCTGCAAAGCCTGCAGCGCCGCCTGCTGCTGTCGATCGCCTCGCCGCCGCAGGGCCAGAACCCGGCCAGGAACCTGATGACGCTGCGCGTCGAGCGCCTGCTGGCGATGGGCGATCTGGCCAACGCGCTGGAGCTGGTGCGCGCGGTGCCGGCGCGCCAGATCGACCCGGCGATGGCCGAGGCGCGCGCGAGCGCGCTGCTGCTGACCGACGACGTGGCCGCTTCGTGCCTCGAGGCGCGCCAGCGCCTGGCGGCGAAGCCGAGCCTGTTCTGGGACAAGCTGGCGGTGTTCTGCGACCTTCTGGCGCGCGACCCGGCCAACGCGCAGCTCGGCGCCGCCATGGTGCGCGACCAGGGCGACAAGGACGCGGCGTTCTTCACGCTGGTCGACGCGCTGTCGGGCAGCCCGCGCGCCGAGGTGAAATCGCTGCCCGACGCCAACGCGCTGACGCTGGCGATGATGCGCGCGGCCAAGCAGCAGCTTCCGGCCGACACCGGCCCGCGCGACCGGCCCATGATCCTGGCGGCGGTCGCGCGCGCGGCCAACGCCCCGCCGGGCCTGCGCCTGGAAGCCGCGCACCGCGCGGCGCTGTTGGGCGCGCTGCCGGCGGACGAGCTGGCGAAGATGTTCCAGCAGGCCGAGTTCGCCCCGGCGCAGCTCGCCGGCGCGTTCAGCGAGGCGGCGAAGCTGGGGCCGGCGCCGGCGCGCGCGCTGCTGTATCGCGCGGCCAAGAACCAATCGCAGCCGCAGGGCCGCGCCGAGGCGCTGCGCGCGCTGTTCCAGCTCGGCCGCCAGGACGGCGATTTCGCGCTTCTGGCGCTGGCCGCGCTGCCGCTGTTGAAGGAGATGCCGGCGCAGCGCGAGCAGGCCTGGTTCGCGGCCGATGCGGGCCGCGCGCTTTATGCGGCGGGACAGTCGGCCGTGGCCAAGGGCTGGCTCGACGTGGCCGAGGCGGCCGCGGCCAACGACCGCGACGCGGCGGCGGCTGTCGTCGTGCTGTGGCCGCTCGCGCGCATCGCCGACGGCGACGCCGCGGTGGCGTGGGACGCGCAAAAGCTGGCGGCGTGGCGCGGCGCCGCCGAGGCCGGCAAGCCCGATTTGGCTGAGCAGCGCATCGCCATGGCGCTGACGCTGTTCGACGCCCTGGGCGACCCGGTGATCGGCGCGGACTGGCAGCCGCTCTATCGCGGCCCGGCGGCCGTGACCGGCGCGATGCCCTCGCCGATGGCGTGGTTCGGGATCCGCCTGGCCGCGGCCGAGAAGCGCGTGGGCCTGACCGTGCTTTACGCGCTCGTGGGCCTGGGCGAAACCGAGCTCGCCAGGCAGACCCCGGTCAATCTCGGCATCATGGTCTGGGCGCTGAAGACCGCGGGGCTTGAGCGCGAGGCGCGCGCCGTGGCGCTCGACGCCGCCATCGCCGCGGGGCTGTGACCGAAGATTCACCACAGAGACACAGAGGCACAGAGGCACAGAGAAAGGCCTTAGGCGCGGCCATTGGGCCGCGTAAGAATCGGTTTTCTCGGTGTCTCTGTGCCTCTGTGGTTACCCGATTCGGCGCTCTCCGGAGGGTGTGGACAGCCCCGGCTAAATTCTCTAAGTAACCCCCCGTCCGTACCGGCAGGAATGCCCGCTAGAGATGCCCAGGTAGCTCAGTTGGTAGAGCACGTGACTGAAAATCACGGTGTCGCTGGTTCGATTCCGGCCCTGGGCACCA
>JBQTIS010000458.1:0-3456 GCA_052387895.1 Rhodospirillales bacterium
GGCGCTTTGGCGGCCGGGCCAAGCGCGGGGTGCGCGCGCTCGGCGACGCCCGCTTCCAGGCGCGCGCCGGACTGACCCTGGCGATCGTCGGCGAGTCGGGCTGCGGCAAGTCCACTCTGGCCAAAACCATCTCGGGGCTGATCTCGGCTACCGGCGGCGAGGCGCGGCTGGGCGAGGCGGATCTCGCCAAATTGCCGGTCGACAAGCGCCCGCGCGACCTTCGCCGGCGCATCCAGATGGTGTTCCAGAACCCGGACTCGACGCTGAATCCCAGCCATTCCGTGGAGTTCGCGCTGACGCGCCCGTTGCGCGTGCTGCGGGGCCTTGGCCGCGCCGACGCCCGGCGCGAGGTCGGGCGGCTCATGGAGCAGGTCCAGCTTCCGGCCGAGCTGCTCGGCCGCATGCCGCACCAGCTGTCGGGCGGGCAGCGTCAGCGCGTGGCGATCGCCCGGGCGCTCGCCGGCCAGCCCGACCTGGTGGTGGCGGACGAGCCGGTATCGGCGCTCGACGTCTCGGTGCAGGCGGCGATCCTCAACCTGCTCAGCGACCTGCTTCAGCAGTCGCATATCGGCCTGATCGTGATTTCCCACGACCTGGCTCTGGTCCGGCACATGGCCGATTGGGTGGCGGTAATGTATCTCGGCCGCATCGTGGAATACGGCCCCGCCGACCTAGTGTTCCAGCCGCCCTATCATCCCTATACCGAGGCGCTCTTGGCCGCCGCGCCCAAGCCCGATCCCGACCAAGGCCCGCCCAAGGTGGTGTTGACCGGCGCGATGCCCAGCTCCACCCAGGCGATCGCCGGCTGTCCCTTCGCCAGCCGCTGCCCGCGCAAGCTCGGGCCGGTGTGCGAAGCCGAGCCGCCGCCGGTCCGGCGCTTCGATGAGCATTGGATCGCCTGCCATATCGACCTGCCGCCGGCCGCCGCCGCCGGCGCGCGCGCGGCGTCGCGCCAAGCGCCGCGGCCGTCTCCGCCCTGAGCCGTTCGCCTGTGCGCTTTTCCGCCGGAACCGCGCTGACGGGCGTGGCCGTCGCACTGCTGACGGTCTCGTTCGCGCACCAGCTCGGCACCGGGCTGGTTCTGGCGCTGGTGCCGATGCGCCTAGCGATCGAGGGATTCGCCGCCTGGGTCGCGGGCGCGATGTCCGCCGCGTACTCGGTCGGACTGCTGCTCGGCTGCCTCGCCGCGCCGCGATTGGTATCGCGCGTGCCGGGCCGCGTCGCGATCGCGGTCTGCGCGCTGGTCAGCGCCGCCTCCGCTGCGGCGCTATGGCTGTTCCCCGATCCCTTGGCCTGGTGCGCGGCGCGGCTGGTCGCGGGAGCGTTCATCGCCTGCCTATGGGTGGTGATCGAGGCGTGGCTCGGCGCGCGCTCGACCGCCGCCAACCGGGGCGCCGTGTTCGGCTCCTACATGCTGACCAGCCGCGTGGCGTTCGTGATTCCCCAGGCGGCGCTGGCCTGGGCCGATCCGCGCATCGGCGCGCTGTTCCTGGTCGCGGCGGCGGCTTACGCGGTGTCGTGGTTGGCGGTGCTGGCGACCGGGGACGAGCCGCCGCCGATCCACCGCCGCGCCATGCCGGGAATGCTGGAAATACCGCGTCTCGCGCCGGCCGCAGCCGCCGGCGCCTTGGCGCACGGGTTGATCACCACGGCGCAGCCCGCGCTGTTCCCGATCTACGGCGTGGGCCTCGGGCTCGGGATGGACCGCGTGGCGCTGGGCTTGGCGGCGATCCAGTTCGGCGGCATGGTGCTGCAATTGCCGCTGGCGATGGCGTCCGACCGCTGGGGCCGCCGCAGAATGATGGTCTTTGCCGCGGCCGCCACTGCCGCGCTGTCGGTGCTGGCGATGTTCGCGCCGGCCGGCGCCCCCGCGCTGTTCCTGGTCATGGTGGCGGCCTGGGGCGGCGCGCCAGCGGTGCTCTATTCGCTCGCGATCGCCCACGCCAACGACCGGGTCCAGGACCATCAGCGCGTCGCCGCGTCCAGCACGCTGCTGCTGATGTGGGGCGTCGGCGCTACGCTCGGGCCGATGATCGCCTCGGTGGGCATGGATGCGTTCGGAGCGAACATGCTGTTCGTGTTCACCGCGGCCCTCGGCGCGGCGTTGGCGCTGTTCCTGGTCTGGCGCCTGTTGGTGCGCCGATCGCCGGCCAAGCGCGAGCCGGCCGCCGCTATCCTCGGCGCGCCGCCCGACCTGGGGCGCTGAGCTCGGCGGGGCGGCCGATCGCGCCCGACCAGCAATAGAGCGCCAGCAGGGGCTCGTTTCCCGCGCGCATCGCGTGCGCCTCTCCAGGCCGGTGGTGGATCGCGGCGCCCGGCCGTTCGACGCGCCAGCCCAGCCCCTCGCGCCGCCACTCCGCCGCGCCCGCGACGACGTGATAGGTCTCCGCCGCCTCATGGCGGTGGTCGGGATAGTACGCGCCCGGACCCAGTAACAGGAACCCCACCAGCAGATCGCGGCTGTCAAACGGTCGGCCGGGTCCGACCAGCTCGACGTAGCCGTAGTTGGCGACGAACGCCGCACCCATCGCCTCGGCGGTGTAGTTGGGGTTTTGCAGCCAATCCGATTGCGGCTCGATCGCGGCGAACCTCTCGGCCAGCCCGCGCAACGGGCCTGCGCGCGAAGCCATTACCGCCGCGCCCATGTGCCGGCACACCGGCTTGCGTATGCTGGCGCCCGGGCGCGGCCGCGCGTAGTCGAACTTCGCCAGCTCGCCACCGGCCCAGCGCAGCATGTCGGCGCCGGGGCCGTCGGAATTTTCCTGTTCGCTGTAAAGCCTGGAGATGCCAAGCATCAGCGGCGCATAGTCCGCCGGGTTGCCGGCCGTCATGCCGCCTTGGACTGGAAGGGATGGATCAGCTGGTCGTGCGGCCGCAACAGGTAACGACGGAACACCTCGGCATAGCCGCGATAGAACCCGACTCCCTGCCGCTCCAGCAGCGCGCGGCTTTGGCGGTGGAACGCGGGCAGCCGGTACCACGCCAGGCTTGGCGTCATGTGGTGGGTCGCGTGCAGATTGTTGTTGAGATAGAGCAGAGCCATGACCGGCGCGTTCTCGACCACGACGGTGCGTTGATCGACCGCCGGCACCGCCCGGTGCTCGGCGAACGAGCGGATCAGCATAAGCGCCGTGCCCGGCAGCGCGAACAGCGCGACATAGACCAGCGGATTCATGCCGCAGACCAGCGCCGCCCAGGCCATCACCGCCGCCACGCCGGGCAGGTGCCACAGCCATGCCCGTGCGATCTTCCGATCGCCCGCGGCGATGGCGCGCGCCTCGCACCACAGGAAGCGCAGGCTGACCCACAGCGGCCCCACCGTAACGCGCCCCAGCATCGTGTTCTCCGCGCGCGCCAGCGCCCGGCCCGCCGGCCCCAGGGCTTCCAGGTCCTCCGGCCGCCAATAGCGCGATTCCGGGTCCACCCCCGCCAGGGTCAGCAATTCGTTGCGGTGAT
>JBQTIS010000459.1:0-3142 GCA_052387895.1 Rhodospirillales bacterium
GCAGCCCCACCCCCGCGCCGCCCGCGGCCGTCGCCGCCAGCAGCGCGAGCGCGATCGCCGCCACGCCGAGGCGCGTCCACAGCATCAGGCGCCTGCGGTCGACGGCGTCGGCGAACAGCCCGCCGACGATGCCGAAGGCCACGATCGGCACCAGCCGCACCAGCCCCACCCCGCCCAGGCCCGCGGCCGCGCCGTTGAGCGTGAACTGGAAACCGAACAGCGAAACGGCCAGCGAACTGCCGTGCAGCAGCTCGAACACGTGCCAATTGACGGCGAAGAATTGCAGGTTGGCCGCGAAGTCGCCGACGAACTGGGCGGTGCAAAGCAGCCGGAACTCGCGGAAGCCGAGCGCGCCGTAGCGGGCGGCGCCGTTCTCGCGGCCCGGGGGCGGCGCGCTATCGCGGTCGCCGGAAGCGGATCGGTCGTTGGCCATGGATGCAAAAAACCCGACGGGAAGCCCGGAACGAACGAAAGGGGGACGCGGAGCGCAACGCGGGGGATGATGGGGCCGATCGGCGGTTAAATCCATCGTTGCCGGCGCAGGGCTTCCCCGGCGGTGCCGCATGCCGCTAGGATGCCGGTCCGCCATGCTGGCCTACATCATCCGCCGCCTGATGCTGATGATCCCGACGCTGTTGGGGATCATGGTCGTGAACTTCGTGATCATCCAGGCCGCGCCCGGCGGGCCGGTGGAGCAGATCATCGCCCAGATCAAGGGCCGGGCGGTCGACCCGACCGTACGCGTGACCGGCCCCACCGGCGAAACCCAGCAGGGCCAGCAGCCGCAGACCGGCCAGCCCGGCGGAACCGCCGGCGGCGAGAAGTACCGCGGCGCACGCGGCCTCGACCCCGAGTTCATCAAACAGATCGAGAAGCAATTCGGCTTCGACAAGCCGATGCACGAGCGCTTCGCGCACATGCTCGGCAGTTACCTGCGGTTCGATTTCGGCGTCAGCTATTTCCGCGACCAGAGCGTGGCGCAGCTGGTGCTGCAGAAGATGCCGGTATCGATCTCGCTGGGCCTGTGGACCACGTTGCTGGTCTATCTGGTGTCGATTCCGCTGGGCATCGCCAAGGCGGTGCGCGACGGCAGCCGCTTCGACGTCGCCACTAGCGGCGCCATCATCCTGGGCTACGCGATCCCCAGCTTCCTGTTCGCGGTGCTGCTAATCGTCATGTTTGCGGGCGGGCGTTATTTCGCCTGGTTTCCGCTGCGCGGCCTGTGGTCGGACGAATGGAGCGCGGCGCCGTGGGGCGATCGGCTCGCATCGCTGCGATTCTGGACGGACTATGCCTGGCACATGGTGCTGCCGGTCGCCGCCATGGTCATCGGCGGTTTCGCCACGCTGACCATGCTGACCAAGAACTCGTTCCTGGAGGAGATCAACAAGCACTACGTGATGACCGCGCGCGCCAAGGGCCTGACCCAGAACCGCGTGCTATACGGCCACGTGTTCCGCAACGCCATGTTGATCGTAATCGCCGGATTCCCCGGCGCGTTCATCGGCGTACTGTTCACCGGTTCGCTGCTGATCGAGATCATCTTCTCGCTCGACGGCCTGGGCCTGTTGGGCTTCGAGGCGGCGATCAACCGCGACTACCCCGTGATGTTCGCCTCGCTCTATTTCTTCACGCTGTTGGGGCTGGTGATGGGGCTGGTGGGCGACCTCATGTACGTCGCAGTCGATCCGCGCATCGACTTCGCCCGGCGCGAGACGTGACGGCGATGCGCCTGTCGCCGATCAACCGCCGCCGGCTGCACAATTTCCGCGCCAACCGGCGCGGCCATTGGTCGTTCTGGATTTTCTCGGTCCTGTTCGTCCTGAGCCTGTTCGCCGAGCTGATCTGCAACGACAAGCCGATCCTGGTGCGCTACGACGGCGCCTTTTACGTTCCGTTCGCGCGCTTCTATCCCGAAACCGCGTTCGGCGGGGTGTTCGAGACCGAGGCCGAGTACACCGACAAGGAAGTGCAGCGGCTGATCGCGGCCAAGGGCTGGATGGTCTGGGCGCCGGTTCCCTTCAGCTACGACACGATTTTGACCGACCTGCCGATTCCCGCCCCGGCGCCGCCCAGCCTTAGGAACTGGCTGGGCACCGACGACCAGTCGCGCGACGTGGTGGCGCGCATCGTCTACGGCTTCCGCATCTCGGTCTTGTTCGGGCTGACGCTCACGGTGTTGAGCTCGATCGTCGGCGTGGCGGCCGGCGCGGTGCAGGGCTATTTCGGCGGCTGGACCGACCTTCTGTTCCAGCGCTTCATGGAGATCTGGTCGGGCCTGCCGACGCTGTATCTGCTCATCATCCTCGCCTCGATCGTGCACCCCAATTTCTGGAGGCGGTTGGGCCTGATTCTGCTGTTCAGCTGGATGGCGCTGGTGGGCGTGGTGCGCGCCGAGTTCCTGCGCGCGCGCAACTTCGACTACGTGCGCGCCGCCCGGGCGCTGGGCATGAGCGACCTGCGCATCATGTGGCGCCACGTGCTGCCGAACGCCACCGTCGCCACCATGACCTTCCTGCCCTTCATCCTGAACGGGTCGATCACCACGCTGACGGCGCTCGACTTCATCGGCTTCGGCCTACCGCCCGGATCGCCATCCCTGGGCGAGCTTCTGAACCAGGGCAAGAACAACCTGCAGGCGCCGTGGCTGGGTCTGTCGGCGTTCTTCGTGATCGCCGCCATGTTGAGCCTCTTGGTGTTCGTGGGCGAGGCGGCGCGCGACGCCTTCGACCCGCGCAAGACCTTCGCCGGAGAGACGAAATGACCGGGCCGCTGCTGCAAGTGCGCGACCTAGCGGTCGAGTTCCGCATGCCCGGCGGCGCGGTGAACGCGCTCGCCGGCGTGTCGTTCGACCTGGACAAGGGCGAAACCGTGGCCCTGGTGGGCGAAAGCGGATCGGGCAAGTCGGTCACGGCGCTGTCGATCCTGCAGCTTTTGCCCTATCCGCTCGCGCGCCATCCCAAGGGCAGCGTGCGTTTCGCGGGGCACGAGATGATCGGCGCCGGCGAGGATGTGCTGCTTTCGATCCGCGGCGACCGCGCGGCGATGATCTTCCAGGAGCCGATGACCAGCCTGAACCCGCTGCACTCGGTCGAGCGCCAGGTGTCGGAGGTGCTGACGCTGCACAAGGGCATGTCGGGCG
>JBQTIS010000460.1:0-1929 GCA_052387895.1 Rhodospirillales bacterium
TCCGACGCATCGCGACGCGCTACGACAAGCTCGCCAGAAATTACCTCGCCGCCGTCTGCATCGTCGCCACCGTCATATGGTGGCTCGATTGAGTCTGGACCCTAGTACATTCGCAATGTGGTGACCAGCTATCCGCCGATTGCTCTCGCGGCGGCGCGTTGCCGGCGATAGGATCGCCGCAACGACCGGGGAACGTCTTTCCATGAGCGATCGCGACGCAGAACCCGCCCCGCCGCACGGCGCGGCGGAGCAGGATTCGCCCTATGCCTGGATGCGCCTGGCGCTGTCGATGACGCTCAGCACCATCGGCTGCGTCGGCATGTGGTCGGCGGCGGTCGTGCTGCCGGCGATTCAGGCCGAATTCGCCGCCACCCGCGCCGAGGCCTCGCTGCCCTATACCGTTTCGGCCGTCTTCTTCGTTTTCGGCCAGGTTATGATGGGCCGGCTGTCCGACCGCTACGGCATCGTCGTTCCAGCGGTGATCGGCACGGTGTTCCTGGCGCTGGGCTACATCGCGGCCGCCTATGCGACGGAGCTGTGGCAGCTTGCCTTGGCCTACGGGATTCTGATCGGGCTGCTCGGCGGCTCGGCCACGTTTGGGCCGGTGATCGCCGACGTGTCGCTGTGGTTCCAGCGCCGGCGCGGCATCGCCGTCGCCATCGCCTCCTGCGGCAGCTACCTCGCCGGCACGGTGTGGCCGCCGGTGATCCAGTATTTCACCGCGACGGTGGGCTGGCGCGCGACGCATCTGTGGATCGGCGTGTTCTGCCTCATGACCATGCTGCCTTTGGCGCTGACGCTAAGGCGCCGTGCGCCGTCGCTGCGCCAGGCCGGTCCCGTGGCGCTGGCGGCGGGCGCGCGGCTCGCGAGCGGCGTGTCGCCCGCGGCGTTGCAATCCCTGCTGATGATCGCCGGCCTGGCCTGCTGCGTCGCCATGTCGATGCCGCAGGTGCATATCGTGGCGCTGTGCGCCGACCTCGGCTACAACGCG
This sequence comes from Rhodospirillales bacterium, assembly GCA_052387895.1. Lineage (GTDB taxonomy): Bacteria > Pseudomonadota > Alphaproteobacteria > JAEULC01 > JAEULC01 > JAEULC01. The sequence continues at coordinate 992 of JBQTIS010000460.1, forward strand.
GCGCGCGGGGCCGAGATGCTGTCGCTGATGCTGGGCTTCGGCATCATAAGCCGGCTTGCCTCGGGCTGGATCGCCGACCGCATCGGGCCGTTGATCACGCTGATCGTCGGCTCGGCCCTGCAAGCCGTCTCGCTGCTGCTCTATCTTCCCTTCGACGGCCTCGGCGCGCTGTACTTGGTTTCGGCGCTGTTCGGGCTGTTCCAGGGCGGCATCGTGCCGAGCTACGCCCTGATCATCCGCGAGAATTTCCCGCCCAACGAGGCCGGAACGCGCATCACCGCCACGCTCTCGGCCACGGTGGCAGGCATGGCGCTGGGCGGCTGGATGAGCGGCGCGATCTACGACCTGACGCTTTCCTATCAGGCCGCGTTCATCAACGGCTTCGCCTGGAACCTCTTGAACCTGGCGATCGCCGGGTGGCTGCTGATGCGCCTGCAATCGCGCCGGGTGGCGGTGGCATAAAGCTTCAGCAGCTACAGACTCAAAAGCGGCGCCAATCTTGCGTCGATTTCGTCCAGAATATCGCTTGGAGCCTTGCCGATCACTTCCATCCGCCGCGCCTCGCGGTCGATGCTCCTGACGTGATCGACCAGCACAACGCCCGACACGGGCAGACCCTGCGGCAGTTTCACTTCCATCGGCCAGCCTTTTTCCCGGCTGGTGATGGGGCACACGACCGCCAGGCGCGAGCGACGATGATACGCCGCCGTGGTGAGCACGATTCCTGGCCGCCGTCCGGCTTGCTCGCTGCCGGCCTGGAGCGAGAAATGGAGCCAGACAAGGCTGCCGCGTTCGGGCAGGGCCATCAGATCAGCTCCTCGCCCTGCGGACCGTCATCGTCCAGGCGATGCGCTCGTTCCGGTGTCATTCCCGCCAGCAGTTCGTCAAGCGTGAAGCGCCGGCGCGAGCGCGAAATGATGATCCGCCCGTCTTTCAAC
>JBQTIS010000461.1:0-3704 GCA_052387895.1 Rhodospirillales bacterium
GCGCGAAATCGGCGGCGTTGAGTTGCGGCATCGCCCGGGGCTCCCGTCGTTCGCGGGTCCGCCGCCTAGAATTTGAACAGCAGCAGCAGCGCGATCAGCAGGGCGAACAGCGCGATCGCCTCGGTCAGCGCGAAGCCCAGGAACACGCGGCCCATGATCTTCGGCACGGCCGCCGGGTTGCGCAGGCCGCCCGAGATCAGGCTGCCGAAGATGTTGCCGATGCCGACGCCCACGCCCGCGAGGGCGATGGTGGCGAGACCGGCGCCGATCAGGCTGGCGGCTTGGGGTTCCATGACGTGTCTTCCTCTTTCATCGCTAGGGTTGATGGATCGAATGCGTTTCGGCGGTCAATGGTCCATGTGGACCGCGTCGTTGAGGTAGATGCAGCTCAAGACCGCGAACACATAGGCCTGCAGGAACGCGATCAGGATCTCCAGGCCCGTGAGCGCCACGACGAACGCCATCGGCGCCCAGCCGCCCAGGAACCCCAGCGAGATCACGAATCCCGCGAACACCTTCAGCATGGTGTGGCCGGCGGTCATGTTGGCGAACAGCCGCACCGACAGGCTGATCGGCCGGATCAGGTACGAGATCAGCTCGATCACGATCAGAAGCGGCAGCATCGCCAGCGGCACGCCCGCGGGCGCGAACAGCTTGAGGTAGCGCAAGCCGTGGCGCGCGAAGCCGATCGCGGTCACGCCCAGGAACACCACGATCGCCATGCCGAACGTGACGACGATGTGGCTGGTGGTGGTGAAGGAATAGGGCACCATGCCCAGCATGTTCGCGAACAGGATGAACATGAACAGCGTGAAGATGAACGGGAAATAGGGCTTGCCTTCCTTGCCCACCGTGTCGTTCAGCATCTGGGCCACGAAGTCGTAGGCCATCTCGGCCGCGGCCTGCGCCCGGCCCGGCACCAGCGCGCGCCGGCGCATGCCGTAGACCATCAGCGCCGTCACCAGCACGGTTGCGATCGCCATCCACAGCGCCGAATTGGTGAACGAGGCGTCGATGCCCGCGATCTTGATCGGCACGATGCGGTGGATCTCGAACTGCTCGAGCGGACTGTGCGCTTCGGCCAAGATGCCGGCTCCCCGTTTTCTCTCGCGTTCCTAGGGCCGGTTCAGGCGGACCGGCCGTCGTTTTCCTTGCCGGCGCCGTTCGCGGCGTCCCGATCTTCGGCACCGCTCGCGGCGTCCAGGCGCTGCGTCATGCGATAGACGTTCAGCATTCCCGCGGCGGCTCCCAGCACGAAGAACCCGATCATCAGGAACGGCCGCGTGCCGAGCCAGCCGTCCAGGAACCATCCGATCCCGCCGCCGACCGCGACCCCCGCCACCAGCTCGACGCCCACGCGGAACGCCATGCCCATCCCTTGGGAGGGCGCGTCCGCGCGGCCGCCGGTTTCCTTCTCCCCCTCGCGCTCCAGACCCGCGCTCGCGCGCAAAGCTCCGAGCCGCGCCTCGAGGTCCTTGAGCGATGGGGAAGGCGGCTCGGCGGTCATCGGCTGGTCCTCTAAGGGAAGCCCGTCCCGCGACCGCAAAACGCCCCCCGAAAGGCGCTGCGCGGCGGGGCGCACCATAGGGACGCCCCCCGGGGACTGTCAAGGATCGGCGCGGGTGCGAGGTGAGGGAATTCGGATTGCTGGTTCAAAGGCTTGAGATAGGGAAACGCCGGTCAAGTTAAGTCCCCCTCCCGCTTATCCTTCACCCTCCCCCAAACCCCCTCCCGCCTCGCGCGTGGTCGAAACCGCCGCGCGGTGGGAGGGGGGACTCAAATCAATAGTGTCCCCCCTCCCCACCGGGGAGGGGGGAAGGGGGAGGGGGACTCGGCGGGCCCGTTCGGACTCGGGCCGCGCCCGCTACGCCGTCTGGCGCATGCGGACGGCGGCTTCGAGGTCCACCGAGACCAGCTGCGAGACGCCGCGCTCGACCATGGTCACGCCGTAGAGCCGGTCCATGCGCGCCATGGTGATGCGGTGGTGCGTGATGATCAGGAAGCGCGTCTGCGAGTTGTGCGCGATCTCCGACACCAGCTTGCAGAACCGCTCGACGTTGGCGTCGTCCAGCGGCGCGTCCACCTCGTCCAGCACGCAGATCGGCGCGGGGTTGGTGAGGAACACCGCGAACAGCAGCGCGATCGCGGTCAGCGCGCGCTCGCCGCCCGAGAGCTGCGTCAGCACGCCGATCTTCTTGCCCGGCGGGCTGGCCATGATCTCCAGGCCCGCCAGCAGCGGGTCGTCGCTCTCGGTCAGCGACAGATAGGCGCGTCCGCCGCCGAACAGCCGCGTGAACAGCTCGCCGAAATGCCTGTTGACCAGCTCGAACGAGGCCAAAAGCCGCTCGCGGCCCTCCTTGTTCAGTTGCTGGATGCCCTGGCGCAGCCGGGCGATCGCGGCGATCAGGTCCTCGCGCTCGGTCTTCATGCCGGCGATCTGCTGCTCCATCTCCTCGGCTTCCTGCTCGGCGCGCAAATTGACCGGGCCCATGTTGTCGCGCTCGCGCACCAGCCGCTCGAGCTTCAGCTCCGCCTCCTCCGCGCCGGGCAAATCGTCGGCGCTGTCCGCCTCGGCCGTGGCCAGGATGTCCTCGGGCTTGCACTCGAACTTTTCGCGGATGCGCTCGGCCACGCCGGCCTGGGCCTGCTCGGCCTGCGCGACGCCGGCTTCGGCGCGCACGCGGTCCTCGCGCGCCTCGCCCAGGACCGTTTCGGCGGCCTTCAGCTCCTTGTCGGCGGCGGCCAGGCGCTCCTCGGCCCCGGCCAGCCGGTCGGCGGCCGCGCGGCGTCCGGCCTCCGACGCCTCGATCGTCGCCATCAGGGCGTTGCGGCGCCGGCCGATCTCCTCCGGCAGCTTCGACAGGCGCTCGATCTCGGCGGCGATCGCCTGCTGGCGCTCCACCAGCGTGCCGCGCTGCGCGCGCGCGCCGTCCAGCCGCGCGGTCCAGGCGCGCGTCTCGGCCGCGATCGATTCCAGGCGCTGGCGGCGCGAAGCCGCCTGGGCCAACAGGCGGTCCAGCGCGGCCTTGGCCTCGGCCAGGCGCGCGCGCGTTTGCGCCAGGGCGGCGCGCCGCCGGTCGATCTCCTCGCGCGCGTGGCTCAAGTCGCTCAACGCCGCGATTTCCGTCCTGGCGTCGGCTTGCAGCTTGCGCGCCTCGGTCAGCTCGGCGCCCGCGCGCTCCACCGAGTCGGCCAGCGCCGCGCGCTTGGTCGAATGCGCGGCGGCGCGCCGGCCAAGCTCGGCCTGGCTCTCGCGCGCGGCGGCCACGGCGGAAAACGCGGCGGCGACCGCGTCGCGCGCCGCCCGCTCGGCCATCAGGCGCTGCTGCGTCAGCGTTCTGGCGGCGGCCAGCCCGGCCTCGGCGGAAGCGGCCGCCGCGTCGGCGTCCGCGCGCTCGACGGCGACCTGTTTCAGGCGGTTGCGCTGCTTCAGGCGCGTGGCGGCGGCGCTGGCCGCGTCGGCGGCCTGGCTGTAGCCGTCCCAGCGCCACAGCGCGCCGTCGCGGCCGACCAGCCGCTGGCCGGGCCGAAGCTGGCGCTGCAACGCTTGGCCTTGGGCCGCGTCGGCCACCACGCCGATCTGCCCCAGCCGGCGGCCGAGCGCCTCGGGCCCGCGCACATGCTGGCCCAGGCTGGGCACGCCGCCGGGCAGGCCGGGGGCGCCTTGCAGCGGCGGCAGGGTGCGCCAATGGATCGGCGCCGCT
>JBQTIS010000462.1:0-3151 GCA_052387895.1 Rhodospirillales bacterium
GACTCCCCGCGGTCGCCGCGATCTCCTCGGCGAAGTGGCACGCGGTGAGCCGCCCGACCCCCGCCCGCAGCGCCGGCACGTCCTGTTTGCAGCGATCCTTGACGAACGGGCAGCGGGTATGGAACGCACAACCCTTGGGCGGATTCAAGGGCGAGGGCAGCTCGCCCTTGACGATCTGCGGTTTCTCGCGCTGATCCGGCTCGACGCGCGGCGTCGCCGCCAGCAGCGCCATGGTGTAGGGGTGGCGCGGGCGCTCGAACACCGCCGGCTTGGCCCCGTGCTCCACCGGCCGGCCCAGATACATCACCATCACGTCGTCGGCGATGTGGCGCACGACGCTCAGATCGTGCGAGATGAACAGATAGGCCAGGTTGAACTGTTCCTGCAGGTCCATCATCAGGTTCAGAACCTGCGCCTGGATCGAGATGTCGAGCGCCGACACCGGCTCGTCGGCGACCACCAGGCGCGGATTCAGCATCAGCGCCCGGGCGATGGCGATGCGCTGGCGCTGGCCGCCCGAGAACATGTGCGGGTAGCGATTGTAGTGCTCGGGCCTCAGGCCCACCGCCGCCAGCATGGCCAGCGCCCGCTCGCGCCGCTCCGGCGCGGTCATGTCGGCGTTGATGATCAGCGGCTCTTCCAGGATCGCCCCCACTTTGCGCCGCGGGTTCAGCGACCCATAGGGATCCTGGAACACCATCTGCACCGCCTTGCGCAAGCTCCTGCGCGCCGGCGGGTCGGCCGCGGCCGGGTCCTGGCCCATCAGGCGCAGCGTGCCCGCGGTCGGCGGCTCGATCAGGGTCACGAGCCGCGCCAGCGTGGACTTGCCGCTGCCCGACTCGCCCACGACCGCCAGGGTCTTGCCGGCGGCGAGCGTGAAGCCGATGCCGTCGACCGCGCGCACCGTGGCATGGCCGCGCATCAGGCCCAGCCGCACGGCATAGTGCCGCGCCAGGTCCCTGGCCTCGATCACCACGGCGTTTTCGTGCGCCAAGGCGGCGGTCATCAGGCGGCCCTCAGCGGCTTGATGCAGCGCGTAACGCCGGTCGCGTCGGCGGCCAGCTCGGGGCGGCGCGGCAGGCACGCGGCTTCGGCGAAGGCGCAACGCGGGTTGAACAGGCACCCGTCGGGCCGATCGCCCAGGCCCGGCACGACGCCCGGGATCGCGGCCAGCCGCTTCTTGCCGGCCGAGCGTTCGGGCAGCGCCTCGAGCAGCGCCGCGGTATAGGGGTGGCGCGGGTTGCGGAACAGGGCTTCGGCCGGGCGCTGCTCCATCACCTGCCCCGCGTACATCACCAGCACGCGATGCGCGGTCTCGGCCACCACGCCCATGTTGTGCGTGATCAGCACCAGCGCCATGCCGCGCTGGCGCTGCAAGTCGAGCAGCAGGTCCAGGATCTGGCGCTGGATGGTCACGTCCAGCGCCGTGGTCGGCTCGTCGGCAATCAACAGGCGCGGATTGCAGGCGATCGCCATGGCGATCATCACGCGCTGGTTCATGCCGCCCGAAAGCTGGTGCGGAAAGGCCCTGAGCCGCGTGTCGGGGTCGGGGATGCCGACCTGCTCCAGCAACTCGATGGCGCGCCGGCGCAGCGTCGCGCGCGAGCCGCCGACATGCTCGGCCATCCCTTCCATCAGCTGGAAGCCGACGGTGAAGCAGGGGTTGAGGCTGGTCATGGGCTCCTGGAAGATCATCGCCACGTCGCGACCGGTGATGGCGCGGCGCTGGCGCGGCGAAAGCCGCATCAGGTCGTGGCCGGCGAACTCCATGCGGTCGGCGCTGACCGTGCCGTTGGCGGCCACCAGCCCCATCACCGCCAGCGACGACACGCTTTTGCCCGAGCCGGATTCGCCGACGATGCCCACCACCTCGCCCTGGTCGACGGTCAGGTCCACGCCCTCGACCGCGCGCACCACCCCGCCGAGGGTGGCAAAGTCGACGCTGAGATTGCGGATTTCCAGCAGCGCCATGGGTGCTACCGCTTCAGTTTCGGGTCCAGCGCATCGCGCAAGCCGTCGCCCATCAGATTGAAGGCCAGCACCGTGACCAGGATGGCGACGCCGGGGAAGGTGACCACCCACCAGGCGCGCTGGATGAATTGCAGCGCGTCCGACAGCATCGTGCCCCATTCCGGCGTCGGCGGCTGGGCGCCGAGGCCGAGGAAGCCTAGGGCCGCGGTGTCGAGAATGGCGGTGGAGAAACCCAGGGTCGCCTGCACGATCAGCGGCGCGAGGCAATTGGGCAGCACGGTGATGAACATCAGCCGCGGCAGCCGCGCCCCGGTCATGCGCGCGGCGGTCACGTAGTCCTTGGCGAGCTCCGTCAGCACCGCGGCGCGCGTCAGGCGCGCGAAACCCGGCAGCACCACGATCGACACCGCCAGCATGGCGTTGAACAGGCCCGGACCCAGGATCGCCACCACCACGATCGCCAGCAGCAGGGCGGGCAGGGCCAGCATCGTATCCATCATGCGCATGATCGCGATATCGACCGGCCCGGGGAAAAATCCGGCCAAGAGGCCCAGCGCCACGCCGACCAAAAGACCGAGCGCGATGACGCTGATCCCGACGATCATCGACACGCGCGCGCCGTGGACCAGCCGCGAGAGCATGTCGCGCCCCACGTCGTCGGTGCCGAGCATGAACCGCCAGGAGCCTCCTTCCTGCCACACCGGCGGCGCCAGCAGCGCGTCGCGGTACTGCTCTTCCGGCAGATGCGGCGACATCGCCTCGGCGAACGCCGCAATCAGGCTCAAGGCGACGATCACGGCAAGGCCCGCCAGCGCGCCCTTGTTCAGGCGGAAATAGCGCCAGAATTCAATCAGCGGATGCGGCGGCGTGTGCTCGGGCGCCAGCGCGGCGGCCGGGACGGCGGCATCGACCGGCGGGGCCATGCCTCAGCGTCCTTTCCGGATGCGCGGGTTAACCAACCCGTACATCACATCGACGGTCAGGTTGACGATCATCACGATGCTGGCGGCCAAAAGCACGCCGCCCTGCACCACCGGGTAGTCGCGCCGGCGGATCGATTCGATCAGCCAGTTGCCGACGCCCGGCCAGGAAAAAATCGTCTCGGTCAGGATCGCGCCGCCCAACAGCCGGCCGACCTCGAGCCCGATCACGGTGATGACCGGGATCAGCGCGTTGCGCA
>JBQTIS010000463.1:0-4789 GCA_052387895.1 Rhodospirillales bacterium
TGTTGTCGTACACCTCGACGCGCTGCGGCGGGGCTTCGAGGCCGAACGCGGCCACGAGGCCGTCGAGCAGCCTGCGCTGGCTCGATCCCTCGGCCAGGCGGCGGCCCAGCGCGTCGCGCGCGTTGTCGAGCGCGTGGCGGACGATGTTGAGCTTGGCCCCGCGCCTGGGCACCGCCAGCTCTACCGCGCGGCCGGCGCGCACCGCCAGCGCCTCGGCGATCAGTTCGCGCTCGGGCACGTCGTGGCTCAACAGCACCAGGCGCGGCGGCGATTTGTTGTCGTAGAACTGGCCCAGGAACGCCGCCAGCACCTCGGCCGCGCCCTGGTTCTTGTCGTGGTTGGGGAAATAGGCGCGGTTGCCGTAGTTGCCGCCGCCGCGGAAGAAGAATACCTGCACGCAGGTTTGGCCGCCGTCCTGGTGCGCTGCGATCACGTCGGCGTCGTCCAGCGCCGCCACGTTGATGTCCTGGTGGCCCCGCACGTGCGCCAGCGCCTTGATGCGGTCGCGCAGCCGCGCCGCCTGCTCGAAGTCGGTGGCGTCGCTGGCCGCGCGCATCTCGGCCGCCAGGTTCTCCTGCACCTCGCGGCTGCGGCCGCTCAAGAACGCGCTGGCCTGGGCGACCAGCGCCCCGTAGGCTTCCTTGCCGATGCGGCCGACGCAGGGGGCGGCACAGCGCTTGATCTGGTATTGCAGGCAGGGCCGGGTGCGGCTTTGGAACATGCTGTCGGAGCAGTTGCGCAACAGGAACGCGCGCTGCAGCGCCACCAGCGTGCGCCCGACCGACTGGGCCGAGGCGAACGGCCCGTAATAGTCGCCCGGCGCGTTGCGGGCGCCGCGATGCTTGACCGCGCGCGGGAAGTCGTGGCCGCCGGTGACCAGGATGTAGGGGAACGACTTGTCGTCCAACAGCCGGATGTTGTAGCGCGGCTTCAGGCGCTTGATCAGGTTGCTTTCCAGCAGCAGCGCCTCGACCTCGGTGTGGGTGACGACGAACTCCATCGCCTCGGTCTCGGCCACCATGCGGGTCAGGCGATAGGGCAGCTTGGCGGCCTGGGTATAGGCGGCGACGCGCTTTTTCAGGTTGCGCGCCTTGCCGACGTAAAGCGCGTCGCCATTGACGTCGAGCATGCGATAGACGCCGGGCGACGGCGGCAGCAGCCTGAGCTGCGCGTCGACCACGCCCGTGCCGCGGTCGAGGTCGGGCACGATCTTGCGCCGGCGTTTCGGCTCGCAAGCGGCGCCGGCGCGCGGAACCGAAGCCGGCGGCGGCACGACGACGGCGTCGGCCAACGGCGAGGGCGGGTTTTCCGCAACCCCGCGTGGATTGGCGGTGGAATCGACGGACATGGCCTATGGATGGCGACGGCCGACGCCTGGGTCAACGGGTCGCCCGCCGGGCGGCGTCAAAATCTTGTGTCCGCAATTCATCGGAAACCCAAATCGATATGGGATCGGCTCGCGTTTTGGACCGAATCGATATCCACGGTTCCTGTGAATAACTCTGTTCGCAACCGCAAAGGCAGAACGGCCACAGTGGCGGAATGCGCCAGATTCCACTAATTGCCTATAATTTAGGCAATAACCTACCAAAACACACAAGTGCTTGAATTTGCGAAAAATGCGTTCCAGCCTTGAAAGTCAAGCGCAATTAAACCTTCATCAGTGTGCCGTTCATCCTGTGACATGACCGCCGCAAAGCCCCATGCGCGGCTTGTGGATAAGCTCGTCCCGCTTACGGCAGAGTGTCGCGTTAACAATGACTTAGATTCCGGCGCTGCGCGCCTTGCCGGCGCGAAGCGCGCTCATTCCTCGGGCTCGACTTCGCCTTTCGCGGGTAGCGACCAGGCGAGATGCTGCCCGCCGTCGAGCGCGATCATCTGCCCGGTCATCGCGCGCGCGCCGAGAATGTAGCGCAGCGCGCCGCAAATGTCCGCGGGCGTGGCGCCGCGGCCAAGCGGCATGGATTCGAACTGGCGCGTGAACTGCGCCTTGGTTTGGCGCGGGCTGGGCAAGGTCGGCCCGGGACCGATGCCGTTGACGCGGATGCGCGGCGCCAGCGCCAGGGCCAAGCTCTGCGTCAATCCCCACAATCCGTATTTGCTGACGGTGTAGCTGACGAAATGCGGCGTCAGGCTCCACACCCGCTCGTCCAGCAGGTTGACGATCGCGCCCTCGGCCTTCTTCGGCAATTGGCGCGCGAAGTCCTGCGCCAGCACGAAAGGCGCGCGCAGATTGGGCTCGATGTGGAAGTCCCAGGTCGCGCGGGTGGCGTCGAGCGCCGAATCGCGATCGAAGGTCGAAGCGTTGTTGACCAGCACGCCCAGCGGTCCCAGCGCCCTGACCGCGCGCTTGATCAGAGTTTTGACCTCGGCCTCCTTGGCCAAGTCGGCCTTCAGCGCGACGGCCTTGCCGCCCCTTGTCTCGATCGCCTTGACCGCGTCGGCGGCTTCCCTGGCGGAGCTGTTGTAGTGCACCGCCACGGCGAAGCCGAGCGCGGCCAGGTCCTCGGCCATGGCGCGGCCGAGCCGCTTGGCCGCGCCGGTGACCAGCGCGGCGCGCGGGATCGCCTTGGCGGGGCCCGCTATCGAAACGCCACCCGTCATGGTAAGCACCATGACCGACGGACCGGCAGGAAGGCAAGACGGAGTCGAGGCCCGCCGATGCGGATCAAGTTCAAGATCCTGGCGATCGCCTATGTGCTGCTGTTGCTGTTCGGCATCGCCGTTGGCTTGTCCGTGGTCCAACAAGCGCGCATCAGGGACGAACTGGGCGCGATCATCGACTATCCGGCCCCGGTGGTGGTTGCGATCAGTGATTTCGACGTTGGCACGTCGGATTACGAACTGGCCCTGCGCCGGCTTTCGCGCCAGTCGTCCCCAACGGCGGGCGATATCGCCGCAGCGCAAAAGCGCATCGACGAACTGGCCAAGCGCATCAGCGACGATTTGACCCGCGTGCTGACGTTGTTGAACGCCGCCGTGGCCGACTCCCGCAACACTGTCGGGGACCGGCTGCTGCTGTCGCGGATGCTGGGCGCGACCGGAAATCTGAAGACGCATATCGCTCAGTTCCTGGAATTGGGCCAACGGACCATGACGCTGTTGCGCGAAGGCAAGCAGGAAGAGGCGCTCGATGAACTGTCGAAGTTTCAAGCCTTCGAGACGACGTTCGGGCCCGAGCTGGCTGTGATTCGCGCCGAATTGACCAACCTCGCCCACAAGTCTATGGGCGAGGCGCTGGAGGCCGAACAGGCCAACTTGATGCTCAGCATCGGCCTATTCGCCCTGGCGGCGGCGATCGGCCTGGCTTTCTCCATCTGGATAGCGGGCCACATCATCGCCGCGCTGCGCCGGCTGATCTCGGGCGCCCAGGCGCTCGAGCGCGGCGAGCCGCAAGCCGCGCTGCCGGTGACCGTGCGCGACGAGATCGGGCAACTGACCGAAGCGTTCAACCGCATGATCGAGGAGCTACGCGCGAAAGAGCGGATCAAGGAGACGTTTGGGCGCTTCGTCGATCCGCGCATCGTCAGCAAGCTGATCGCGCGCGCCGACGACAACCCCGACGCGGCCGAGCGGCGCATCGCCACGATCTTCTTTTCCGACATCAGGGGGTTCAGCGGCATCGGCGAGCAACTGACCCCGGCGGCGATGGTCAACCTGCTGAACCGCTATTTCACGCTGGCCTCGGCCGCGGTGCGCGACAATCGCGGCATCGTCGACAAATACATCGGCGATTCGGTGATGGCGTTCTGGACCCAGCCGTTCTCGCCCAGCGAGCGCGACCAGGCGATCGACGCCTGCAAGTCGGCGCTGGCGCATTTCCGCGCCGCCCTGGCGTTGCGCGACGAACTGCCCGAGATCCTGGGCATCCGGCGCAACCTGCCCAAGTTCACGATCCGCATGGGGCTGGCGACCGGCGACGTGGTGGTGGGCACGGTGGGCTCGGCCATCGCCAAGTCCTACACGGTGATCGGCGACACGGTAAACCTGGCCTCGCGCCTGGAAGGCATCAACAAGGGCTACGGCACGCGCATCCTGATCGACGAGAAGACCCGCACGCTCGCGGATGAGGCGATCGAGGCGCGCGAGATCGACCTGGTGGTGGTGGCCGGCAAGACCGAGCCGATCCGCATCTTCCAGTTGATGGCCGAGAAGGGCGGCCTCGACGAAAAGCGCCGGCAGGTCTGGGAAGCCTATGCCCGGGGCCTGGCGGCCTATCGCGCCGGCGATTGGGCCGGGGCCGACGAGGCGTTCGCCCGCTGCCTTTCGCTCGACCCCAACGACGGGCCGTCGAAAACCTTCGCCAAGCGCGTCAAGGCGCTGGCGGGCGAGCCGCCCCAGGGCTGGGACGGGGTGTGGAAGGCCGAGACGAAGTAGCCGCTTATGCCGCGCGGTCGTTGGGCGCCTTACGCCGCCCGGTGCTGCTCGATCGTCGGCGCGTCGCCGGCCACCGTGGTGCGGCGCACGTCGCGCACGTAGCTGGTATCGGCGAAGCGCCGCACGCGGTGCATGGTCTGGCGGTTGTCCCACATCACCAGGTCGTTTTGCCGCCATTTATGCGCGTAGACGAACTGGCGCTGGGTGGCGTGTTCGATCAGGTCGCGGACGAAGGCGCGCGCCTCGGGCACCGGCCAGCCCTCGATCGCGCCGATGTGCGAGGCCAGGAACAACGACTTGCGCCCGGTGACGGGGTGCGTGCGAACCAGGCGCTGGCGCACCGGCGCGAATTTTTGGCGCTCCTCGTCCGAGAACTCGGTGAACCCCAACTGCCCGCGCGAATACATCAGCG
>JBQTIS010000464.1:0-3512 GCA_052387895.1 Rhodospirillales bacterium
CCGGTGTCGCCGACGGCCTTGGCCTTCGCCAGCAGCGTGTCCTTGCGCACCAGGTCGATCTTGTTGAGCGCGACGATGGCGGGCCGGACCTTTTCCTTCAACGCGCCGAGTATCCGCCGCGTGTCCGCGTCGATGCTCTTGCGCGCGGCGTCGACCACCACGATCACGGCGTCGGCCCCGTCCAGCGCCCGCCAGGCTTGGTCCACCATCGCGCGCTCCAGCCGCCGGCGCGGCGCGGCGAAGATGCCTGGCGTGTCGATGAACACGACCTGCGTGGAGCCGCGCACGGCGATGCCGCTGACGCGGTTGCGGGTCGTCTGCACGCGCGGCGACACGATCGACACCTTGGCGCCGACCAGACGGTTGACCAGCGTGGACTTGCCGGCGTTGGGCGCGCCCAGCACGGCCACGAATCCGCAACGCCTGGTTCCGGCTGCCCCGCCGGCGGCGCCGGTCACGGCGCGCCTTCCAGCCGCCGCAGCAGATCGGACGCGGCGGCCTGCTCGGCCGCGCGCTTGGTCTGGCCCGTGGCGGTCGCCGCGCCGCCATCGCGCAGCGCGACCGTGACGGTGAACAGCGGCTGGTGGTCGGGTCCCTCGCGCGCCACGACGCTGTATTTCGGCAACGGCTGCCCGCGCGCCTGGGCCCATTCCTGCAACGCCGTTTTGGGGTCGCGTGGCGGCCGGTCGTCGGCTGCTATCAACCCTTCCCAGGCCCGGGCGACGAAACGCTGCGCGGCCTTGAGGCCGCCGTCGAGATAGAGCGCCGCGATCGCCGCTTCGCAGGCGTCGGCCAGCGTTCCCTCGGCGTCGCGCTCCCGGGATTCAAATCCACGCGGCTCGCGCCCGCCGCCGGCCACGTTGAGATGCGGCCCCAGCTCGATCGCGCGCGCCACCTGGGCCAGCGCCTCGCGCCGCGTGAGCTGGGCGAAGCGCTTGGCCAGCGCGCCTTCCTCTTCCTCCGGAAAACGGCTCAGCAGAATGTCGGCGACCGCCAGGCCCAGCACCCGGTCGCCGAGGAATTCCAGCCGCTGGTTGTCGTCGAGCCGGTGCTGCCCGGCCGAGGAATGCGTCAGCGCGAGGGCGAGCAGCTTGCGGTCGGCGAAGCGGTGGCCGAGCGCTTTTTCCAGCGGCGCGAGCGGATCGGGTTGGCGCTTGCGCCCCCGCGTCATGTTATCGCCCGAAACAGCCGATTGTAGCGGACGGCGAACGGCCAGCGCCAGAACTCCCACCACCGCGCCGTTCCATCGGCCGAGAAGAAGACGGTCGTTGCGCGCCCGACCAGGTTTTCCATCGGCACGTAGCCGACGTCCCTGAGAAACCGGCTGTCCTGCGAGTTGTCGCGGTTGTCGCCCATCGCGAACAGGTGCTTGGGCGGCACGGCATAGACCTGCGTATCGTCCGTTAGGGCCTGGTCGTCGCCGATCTCGAGTATCCGGTAGCGCCGGCCATTGGGCAGGGTTTCGAGGTACTGGAACAGGCGCTGCGCGTTCCCCGGTGCATCGTGCAGCACCAGGTCTTCGATACGCTCGCGCTTCACCGGCTCGCCGTTGATGTGCAGGACGCCGCCCTTCACCTGGACCCGGTCGCCGGGCAGGCCGACGATCCGCTTGACATAGTCCGTCTCGTTGTCGCGCGGAAGCTTGAATACCGCCACGTCGCCGCGCTCGGGCGGCGCGGGAGGAAAGTACCTGGAAAACATCGCCGGCAGCGCGTAGCGATAGGGATACGACACCTTCGATACCAGAAACCAATCTCCCGCCAGCAGAGCCGGCATCATCGCTCCGCTTGGATTGGCGTAGGGCGCCCACAAGAACGCCGCCAACAGCGCACCCGCCGCCGCGGCATACACGAAGACGACGCACAGCACCGCGACAAGGACCATGAGCCAGCCACGCCGCGCCGCCTCGCGCGCCGGCGCGCGGCTCATGTCACTTGATCCCCTGGAACAGCCGGTCGTAGCGGATGGCGAACAGCCAGCGCCAGAACTCCCACCAATAGGCCGTTCCGTCGGTCGAGAAGAACAGGATCTCGGCGCGGCCGACGAGGTTCTCCATCGGCACGTAGCCCACGTCGTTGACGAACCGGCTGTCCTGCGAGTTGTCGCGGTTGTCGCCCATGGCGAAGAGCTGGCCCGCCGGCACGGTGTAGACCTGGGTTTCGTCGGTGCGCGGCTGGTTGTCGCTGAGCTCGATGATGCGGTGCTTGCGCCCGCCCGGCAGCGTTTCCATGTACTGCTTGAAGCGCTGTTCGTTGCCGTAGCCGTCGCGCAGCACCAGATCGTCGATCGGCTCGCGCTTCACCGGCTCGCCGTTGACGTGCAGGATGCCGCTCTTCACCTGGATTTTGTCGCCCGGCAGGCCGACGATGCGCTTGATGTAGTCTGTCTTGTTGTCGCGCGGCAGCTTGAACACCACGACGTCGCCGCGCTCGGGCGCCGAGGCGAAGATGCGCCCGGGGATCAGCGGCAGGCCGAACGGCAGCGAATAGCGGCTGTAGCCGTAGGAGTATTTCGACACGAACAGATAGTCGCCGACGAGCAGCGTCGGGATCATCGAGCCGGAGGGAATGTTGAACGGCTCGAACGCGACCGTGCGCACGACCACCGCGATCAGCACGGCGTAGACGATGGTCTTCAGCGTCTCGGTCCAGCCGCCGGACGATTTCCGCGTCATGGCACGGCCTTTCGAACCTATTGAAAAGTCTTGATTTCCAGGCATCCGGCGGGTCCCGGGCGGATGATCTACGCGCGGGCCGTGGGGACTGTCAAGAAAGATCGCCCCGCCTGCCATGCGCGGCGGGAGAGCCCGGTAGATGCGCCTCGATCACCACGATCGCCTGGGCGGTGGGGTGGTCGTCGGTCAGCGTGACGTGGATGCTCGCGACCATGCCCTTGGGCGTGATCTCGGCCAGGCGCTTGGCGGCGCCGCCGGTCAGCCGCATGGTCGGCCGGCCCGTGGGCAGGTTGACCACGCCCATGTCGCGCCAGAACACGCCGCGCCGCAGCCCCGTGCCCAACGCCTTGGAGCACGCCTCCTTGGCGGCGAAACGCTTGGCGTAGCTGGCGGCGCGGTTGGCGCGCCGATCGGATTTCGCGCGCTCGGTTGACGTGAAGATGCGCTCGACGAACCGCGCGCCGAAACGTTCGAGCGTGCGCTCGATCCGCTCGATGTCGATCACGTCGTTGCCGATGCCCAGTATCATCGGCCGGCTACGCGCTGCGCGCGCCCGCGGCCTCGGCCCGCGCCTTGTCCATCAGCGCGCGCATGCGGCGGATCGCGCTGTCGAGGCCGCCGAACACCGCCTCGCCCACCAGGAAGTGGCCGATATTGAGTTCGGCGATGGTCGGGATCGCGGCCACCGGCCCGACCGTGTCGAAGGTGAGCCCGGGCCCGGCGTGGCACTCCAGGCCGATGCGCTCGGCGTGCGCGGCGGCGGCGGCGACGCGCACGAGCTGGCGCTTGGCCTCGGCCGCGGATTCCAGCGCGGCGTGGCAATAGGCGCCGGTGTGGA
>JBQTIS010000465.1:0-9221 GCA_052387895.1 Rhodospirillales bacterium
TGGCGGTGTCGGTGTCCGCGCCGCCGACCAGCGAGTCGGCGCCGGCGCCGCCCTTCAGCAGGTCGTTGCCGGCGCCGCCGCTGAGCAGGTTGGCGTTGGCATCGCCGGTGAGCGCGTCGGTCGAGCCGGAGCCGGTTACGTTTTCGATCCCCGACAGCGTGTCGCCCGAGGCGTCGCCGCCGCTGGTCTGGCCGGTCGTCACCGTGAGGTCCACGGTCACGCCGGCGCCGGACGCCGAATAGTCGGCCGTGTCAGTATCCGCGCCGCCGGTCAGCGAGTCCGAGCCGGCGCCGCCGATCAGCACGTCGTTGCCCGCGCCGCCGGTGAGTTTGTCGTTGGCCCCGCCGCCGCTGAGCGTGTCGTTGCCGTCGACGCCGTTGACCGTATCGACCTGGCTTGTACCGACGATGGTGTTGGCGTTGGCGTTGCCGTTGACGACCACCGAGTCGCCTTCGCCGGCCGGATCCCAGCCCGTGAACGTAAGGGCGGACAGATCGACGTCGTTCCCGCTGGGGCCGACATTGACGACGAGGGTCTGCACGCCGCCGGACGGGTCGATGTTCCAGGATTGACCGCCGATCTGGTCGCCGGCGAATGTTACGGTCTGGTCGTTGGCGATGTCGACCTTCTCGATTCCGATGAGGACGGCGGTGCTGAAGTCGGTGCTGGTGGTGACGATCAGCGTGTCGCTGCCCGCCCCGCCGTCGATGGTTTCACCCGAGGCGGCGTCGCCGGTGTTGAACACCAGCGTGTCGTTGTCGTTGCCGCCCAGGAGCTTGTCGGCGCCGGCGCCGCCGGTGAGCGTGTCGTTGCCCGCTCCGCCGGTAAGCGCGTTGGCGCCGGTGGTGCCGGTCAGGACATCCGCGCTGGTCGAGCCGATGGCGTTCTCGATGCCCGAGAGCACGTCGCCCGCCGCGTCGCCGCCGGATTGCGCACCGGCACTGGAAAGATCGACCGTGACGCCCGCGGACGAAGCGCTGTAATCCGCGGTGTCGTTGCCGGAGCCGCCGACCAGCGAGTCGCTGCCGCCGAGGCCCGCCAGCGTGTCGTCGCCGCCCGCGCCGTCGAGCAAGTTGGCGTTGCCGTCGCCGGTCAATGTGTCGGCCGAGCTTGAGCCGGTGACGTTCTCGACCGTCGCGAGGGTGTCGCCCTGGGCGTCGCCGCCCGCGCCCGCGCCGGTCGTCAGGTTCACCGTCACGCCCGAGCCCGACGCCGAGTAGTCCGCCGTGTCCGTGCCCGCGTCGCCGGTCAGTGAATCTACCCCAGCGCCGCCCACCAGCAGGTCGTTGTCCGCACCGCCGGCGAGCTTGTCGTCGTCCGTCCCGCCTTCCAGCGTGTCGGACCCCGCGTCGCCGTTCAGCGTGTCGAGACCGGCGCCGCCGACCAGCGAGTCCGCCCCGCCCGCGCCCGTCAGCGTGTCGTCCCCGCCCGAGCCGTCGAGCTTGTTGGCCGCGCCGTCGCCGGTCAGAACGTCGGCGTTGGACGAGCCCAGCAGGTTCTCGATCCCCGACAGCACGTCGCCCGAGGCGTCGCCGCCGCTGGTCTGGCCGGTGGTCACGGTCAGATCGACGGTCACGCCCGCCGAGCCGGAGTAACTGGCCGTGTCCGTGCCCGATCCGCCGGTGAGGACGTCCGCCCCCGCGCCGCCCAGGAGCAAGTCGTCGTTGTTGCCGCCGAGTAGCGTGTCGGCCCCGCCCGCGCCCGACAGCGTGTCGTTGCCGTCGCCGCCGGTCAGCACATTGACGTTCCCGTCGCCGGTCAGCACGTCCGCCGAGGCCGAGCCGTTGACATTCTCGATCGTCGCCAGGGTGTCCCCTTGCGCGTCCCCGCCAGCGCCGGTGCCAGCGCCCAAATCGACCGTGACGCCCGCGCCCGAGGCGCTGTAATCCGCCGTGTCGTTGCCGCCGCCGCCCACCAGCGAGTCCGCGCCGCCCAGGCCCGACAGCGTGTCGTCGCCGCCCGCGCCGTCGAGCAGGTTGGCCGCGCCGTCGCCCGTCAGCACATCCGCCTGGCCCGAGCCGGTGAGATTCTCGATGTTGGCGAGCGTGTCGCCCTCGGCGTCGCCGCCCGTGCCGGTATTGCTGGTGAGGCTTACCGTGACGGCGGAGCCGGAGGTCGAATAGTCCGCGGTATCGGTGCCGCCGCCGCCGTCGAGCGAATCCGCGCCCGCGCCGCCGCGCAGCGTATCCGCGCCGCCAGCGCCGTTCAGCACATCGGCCCCGCCGCCGCCGTCGAGGACGTTGGCGGCGCCGTCGCCTGTGAGCGTGTCGGCGCTCGACGAACCGGTCAGATTCTCGATGCCAGAGAGGATATCGCCGGAAGCCTCGCCGCCGCTGGTCTGGCCGGTCGTCACGGTCAGGTCCACGGTCACTCCGGCAGCGGAGCCGCCATAGGTGGCCGTGTCGATGCCCGAACCGCCTTGCAGCGTGTCCGAGCCGGCGCCGCCGTTCAACAGGTCGTCGTTGTCGCCGCCCTGGATCAGGTCGTTGCCGCCGGCCCCATTAAGCGTGTCGTTGTCGCCGAGGCCCTGGATCGTGTCGCGCCCGCCCGTGCCGGTGATCGTGTCGGCGCCCGCGGTGCCGACATAGGTGTCGTCGCGGCCGTCGATGTTGATGCTGAGGGTCGCGGTGTCTTTGGCGCCGTTGTTGTCGGCGATGGTGTAGGTGAACACCTCGGTGACCGAGTCGCCGGTCGACAGCGCCTGGGTGTCGGGGTCGCTGTTGTCGAGCGTGTAGGTGTAGGAGCCGTCGGCCGCGATCACCACCGTGCCGTAGATGCCGGTGATCGTGGCGCCGGTACCGCTGGACAGGGGCCCGCCGACGTTGCCGGCCGCCACGCCCGCCACCGAGCGCGTATCGATCGCGTCCACGTCGGTGTCGTTGGTCAGGACGCTGCCGCTGGCCTGGATGTTGCCGTCGATCGAGGCGTTGCCGTTGCTCGATTCGTCGCCCTCGATCAGCGTACTGGCGTGGGTGTCGTTGACCGCGTCGGGCGTGTCGTTGACGCCGGTCAGCGTGACGGTGACGTCGCGCGTGACCTCGGCGTTGTTGTTGTCCTTGATCTTGACCGTATAGACCTGCGTGATCACCTGGTCTTTCGCCAGGTGCTGCACGGCGCTGTTCGCCACCGTGAAGGACCAGCCCAGCGTGCCGGTGTTGGTGGTGTCGGTCGTGTTCTCGGTGACCGCAGCGTCGATCGAGAACGTGCCGAGCAGCGTGGGGGTGCCCGGCGGCGCGCCTTCGTTATAGCCCGGTAGGTCCGGCGTCGCGCTGGTCGATTTCAACGTGAACGTCGCGGTGTGCGTGTCGATCAGATCAACGTCCTGGAACGTGATCGTGCCGCTGTCCGTCAGGTTCGGCGTGGCCGCGTCCTCGGTCACCGCCCCGGCGTCGTCGGTCGAGCCCGAAACGATGGTCGCCGTGTCGTTTTTGCCGTTGATCGTGATCGCGACGTCCTGGGTGCGCGTGTCGTTGCCGGCGCCGCTGTTGTCCTTGATCGACACGGTATAGATTTGGGTGATCGTCTGGCCCTCGGCCAGCGATTGCAGCGTGGCGTTGCTGTTCGCCAGCGTGTAGGTCCAGGTGAACGAGCCGTTGGGGTCGGTGTTCGTATTGTCCTCGGTCACCGCGCTCAGCGCGAACGTGCCGATGGAATCGAAGCCCGGCGCCGTGTCGTCGAAGCCCGGCAGGTTCGCCACCGCGTCCGACGACGCCAGCACGGCCGACACGGTGTGCGTGTCGATCAGGTCGATGTCCGAGAAAGTAATCGTGTCGGTCGCGACTACGTTGCCGCCGCCGTTGACGCTGGTGTCCTCGGTCACCGCGCCGGCGTGGTCCGCCGCCAAACTGGTCACCGTCGCTGTGTCGTTGACCCCGGTGATGGTGACGGTCACGTCCACCGTGATCAGCGCGCCGTTGTTGTCGGTGACGGTGACGGTATAGACCTGCGTCACCACCTGGTCCTTGGCCAGATGCTGCACCGCCGAGTTGGCGACCGTGAAGGTCCAGTCCAACGTGCCGGTGTTGGTGGTGTCGGCCGGGTCCTCGGTGATCGCGGAAAGCGAGAACGTGCCGAGCAGCGTGGGCGTTCCCGGCGGCGCGCCTTCGGCGTAGCCCGGCAGATCCGGCGTGACCGCGGCGGACTTGAGCGCGAACGAGCGCGTGTGCGTGTCGATCAGGTCGACGTCGCGGAACGTGATCGTTTTGGTGACCGCTAGGTCCGGCGTCGCCGCGTCCTCGGTCACAGCGCCGCTGTGGTTCGCCGCCGCGCTCACGATCTCGGGCGTGTCGTTCACGCCGGTCATCACCACCGTCACGTCCACCGCATAGAGGCCGACTTCGCCGGCGCTGACCGCGACGGCGCCGTGGCCGTCGCTGACCGTCACGGTGTAAACCTGGGTCAGCGTCTGGTTGACCGCTAGATCGTCGAGCGCCGAATCCTCTACCGAGAAATTCCAGGTGACCGCGCCGGCGTGGGTGAAGTCGTTGGTGCTGTCGTCGGTGAGCACGACCGAGAACGTGCCGCGCCCAGTGCCCGGCGCACCGTCGACGTAGCCCGGCTGGTTCGGCGCGGCGTCGCTGGACTTCAGCACGAAAGCCACGGTGTGCGTGTCGGACAGGTCGATGTCGAAGAAGCCGATGACGCCGCTGTCGGTGTGGGTGGTGGCGTTTTCGCCGGCGATGTTGTCGGCGATTTCCTGCGCGGCGCCGCCGAGGTCGGGCACCCCGAAGCTGATCGGCGCGTCGTTCAGGCCGTTGATGGTGACGAAGATATCCTTCGTCGCCTTGCCGCCGCGGCCGTCGAGCGCGATGACCGTGAATTTGTCGACCGCCGCCTCGCCGACCGCGAGCGTCTGCATCAACGCGCCCGGCGTGTAGGTGAAGTTGCCGCCGGAGGAAAGCGCAACGCTGCCCAGGATCGGCCCGGTGACGACCGAATAGGTCAGCGTGTCGCCGTCGCCGTCGCTGCCGTTGACCTTGCCGGAGACCGGATTGTCCTCGTCGGTGGTCGCGTCGCTGTCGGCGATCGTGGGGTTCTGGTTGTTGGGCGTGTTGGTTTCGTCGTCGCCGTCGCCGCTGCCGTCGATGTCGCCGGGAATGATGGCGACCAGGAGTTGACCGTCGACCTCGAACACGACCGCGGTGACGCCCAGGTCGGCGAAGTGGAAAATCTGGGCGCCGCCCGAGCCGCTGCCCTGGCCGCCCCCGGCGCCGGGCTGGATCTGCGCCAAGCGCTCGAGCGCCTGCTCGGCCGGCGACTGCTCGAGCTGCGTGCGGTCGGCCGCGCTGGTGCGCGCCAGTGTGGCGAGCGCGTCCTGGTACTTCGACAGGTTCACCAGCAGCGCCGGGGACTGGAACGCGCGGTCCATGCTGCTGGAAAACGCGGTGAAATTGGCGGTGGCGATGGTGAACGCGCTGGCGATGTTCGAAACGAAAATCTCGCCGATCGTGCCGTCGTCGTTGCGCAGCAGCGTCACCTGGCTTTGCTCGCCCACGGTCGCGGCGAAGCCGGCCGCCTTGGTGCCGCGGATGCCGATGGTCAGCGTCGGCAGCTGCACCTTCATCGCGTCGGGCGCGGTCTTGGCGACCGCGCCGCTGATGAACGAGAACGCGCCCTGCACCACGTTGAACAGCGCCCCGTTCTCGACGCCCGGGCCATAGACGAACTTATCGATCGTCATGCGGGCGTTGCCGCCCAGCGCGAAATTGGTCTTGTCGACGAACGAGATGCCGACCGACGAATTGGCGGCAGTGACCAGCACGTCGTTGAGGAAGATCGGGGTGTTGACCGCGCCGGCCTCTTCCAGGCCGTTGGCGTGAATCACGCGCACGCCGCCGTCCGACGCGGTGATCTTGCCGATGGCCTGGGCGCCCGCCACGCCGGCGCCGGCTTGCGCGTATTGCGCGGGAGCGAGCGGCCCGGCCAGAAGCTTGACCGTCTCGCCCGCGATCACCGCGCCCTTGGCGGTGGCGAGGTCGGCGAGTTGGGGCGCGGCGAAATAACCGTCCAGGACGACCGTGCCTTCGCTCTTGCCGGAAACGTCCTTGCCAGTCAGATGCAGATCGTGCCCATGCCGCTTGAACTCGGCGGTCAACAGGAACACGGCATCGGGAACGGTTATCGCGCCGCCGGGCGCAGCTCCAGCGTTGGCGGGCGGCGCGAAAGACGCACCACCAGCGCCCTGGACAGTCGCAACCGTCCCGGCGTCTACCGTTGCTGAGAGAGACACCCTAACCCCATACCCCGCAGTCGATCGGGCGGCCGGCTAGCGAGGAATATTAAGTTTACACTCACTACCCCCGCCCCTACAACACTTGTTATATTCCAAGCGCTTACTCAACGTCTTGGTTAATTTGGCCGCATGATCCTGACACCGGACCGGGGCTGTGGGTAAGGTTCTTAACAGAGATCGCCCCGGCTGCGGGAAATGGCGGGAATCCGGGGTTTCGCGGCGGCGCGCCAAGGAGACGGCAACAGATGTGGGCTAAGTTGGCCGCCGGCCTTGGGCGGCTATGGGCGCGCAGCGGCCGCATCCTGGGCCTCGCGGTGCTGGCGGGCATGCTGGGCCTGCGCGTGCTCGACCCCGGCCCGGTCGAAGCCCTCAGGGTCAAGACCTTCGATCTGTTCCAGCGCTTGAAGCCGCTTCCCGCGCTGGAGACGGCCAAGCAGCCCGTCGTGATCGTCGATATCGACGAAAAAAGCCTGGCCGCCGCCGGGCAATGGCCCTGGCCGCGGCACTATCTCGCGGCGATCGTGCAGAATCTGGTCGCGGCCGGCGCCGCGGTCATCGGCTTCGACATTTTTTTCGTCGAGGAGGACGCGCAATCCGGCAAGCGCTTCGCCGGACGCGCCTATGGACTGACGCCCGACCTGAAGGCCGCGCTCGAGGCCCTGCCCGGCACGGACGAGTTGTTCGCGCAGTTCATCGCGCAAAGTCCCGTCGTGCTGGGCCAGGTCGCCGACCATGGCGAACCCGGCCCGCGCGACCGACGCCCGCCGGCCGTGACGCCGGTGGCCACGATGAACGGCGATCCGCGACCGCATCTCGTCGGCTTTCGCCGCTTGATCCGGAACATCGAGATACTCGAGAGCGCCGCGCCCGGGCGCGGCATGGTGGTGTTGGAGCCCGAGTTCGACGGCGTGGTGCGCCGCGTGCCTTCCGTGATCCGCGTGGGCGAGAACATATATCCCGCCCTGGCGATCGAGATGCTGCGCGTGGCCGCGGGCGCGAAGCAGTACATGGTGAAGCTGGACGCCCAGGATTCCAGGGCCGGGGTCAGCAGCGTGGTGGTGGCGGGCGTGGAGATTCCGACGGACCGGCGCGGGCGGCTGTGGGTGCGGTTCTCGCGCCATCAGCCCGACATCTACATCTCCGCGATCGACGCGCTGGAAGGGAAATTCGACCCGGTGAAGGTGAAAGGAAAGCTGGTGCTGGTAGGCGCGTCGGCGGCGGGATTGCTGGACATGCGCACCACGCCGATCGAACCCGCGCTGCCGGGGGTCGAGGTCCACGCGCAGCTGTTGAAATCGGTGATGCTGGGCCAGCACCTGATCCGGCCGAATTTCGTCGACGGCATCGAGCTGTTTCTGGCCGCCGCGGCCGGGCTGGCGCTGATCGTGGCGATCCCCTTGGCCGCGGCTGCGGCGACGCTGGCGGTGTTCGTGCCGATGGTGGCGGGCCTGGCCTATGGCTCGTTCTACCTGATGACCGAGAAATCGCTGGTGATCGACGCCACGTTCCCGATCGCCGCAGCCTCGGCGGTGTTCGCGCTGCTGGTGTTCGGCAACTACCTGCGCGAGGCGGCGCAGCGGCGCGAGGTGCGCGCGGCGTTCGCGCATTATTTGGCGCCCGAGCTGGTCGACCAACTGGCGCTCGACCCTAGCCGGCTGCATCTCGGCGGCGAGACCAAGGAAATGACGATCCTGTTTTGCGACGTGCGCGGCTTCACCTCGATCTCGGAACGGTTCAAGGAGAACCCGCAAGGCCTGACCGACCTGATCAACCGACTGCTGACGCCGCTCACCGACGTGATCCTGTCGCGATCCGGCACGATCGACAAATACATGGGCGACGCGATCATGGCGTTCTGGAACGCGCCGCTCGACGTGCCCGACCATCCCCGGCGCGCGGTCGAGACGGCGCTGGAGATGTTCGCGGCGATGGAAAAGTTCAACGCCCGGCGCGCGCGCAAAGCCGCCGCCGCCGGCGTGGGCTTCAAAGGCCTGGAGATCGGCATCGGCATCAACACCGGCGACTGCGTGGTGGGCAACATGGGCTCGCAGCAGCGCTTCGACTATTCGGTGCTGGGCGATTCGGTGAACCTGGCCTCGCGGCTGGAAGGCCAGTCCAAGCTCTACGACGTGAAGCTGGTTTTGGGGCCGAACACCGCCGCGAAAGTGGCGGACCGCTTTGCGCTGCTGGAGTTGGACCTGATCGCGGTCAAGGGCAAGGCCGAGGCGGTGCGCATCTACACCATCCCTGACGGCGCGATAGCGCCCGACGATGCCGGCTTCCGCGAATGGCGCGCGGCGCACGACGCCATGCTGGCGGCGTACCGGGCGCAATCCTGGGACGACGCCGAAAAGCAGATCGCGGCGTGCCGCGGGTTGAGCGGTGGCAAGCTCGACGGGTTTTACAATCTATATGCGGAGCGCCTCGCCGAATTCCGCGCCAAGCCGCCGGGCAAGGACTGGGACGGCGTCTATCGCGCCGAGACGAAATAACGCACTGGCCCGATCCGGCCGGAGAAAGCGCGTTTCGCGCCGCGCCATTGGTTGAAAATCGTTACCAGTCGATTCGCGCGAATTCTTGGACGCGCGGTTGCCGGAGGGATATAGTGCCGGCGCAGAAAGGCCGGCGGCGCTCGAATGCCGCCACTCCGTCGTCTGCATCGCGCGCTCGGTTCTTGCCGGACGCGGGATGCCAATAAGCCCGGGCTCGTTCAGCCTGGGTACAGCTACCCCCGGCCATAGTCGGCGTTGACTGGTACCGGGGGCAGGAAGCCGCCCAGATCGGTTAGCCAGGTCATGGGCTTTAGGAGACGACGATGGATAAATCGGTCCTGGAGATTGGAGGCCGAGCGATCTACGAGTTCAGAGGGCATCCCAGGCGCGCGCCGTGGGACAAGGCCGCGGCGGAAACCCGCGCCTCCTATCGCGCGCGCATGCAGGAGCTTTTGAACGCGCTGTCGGCGGGCGGCTATACGGTTCGCAAGCGCGGC
>JBQTIS010000466.1:0-3449 GCA_052387895.1 Rhodospirillales bacterium
GCCGCCGCGGCGGGGGCGCTGGTCTGGGGCGGCGCCGATCCGCGCGCCGTGGAGAATCCGCGCTACGACATCGTAACGATCGCGGCGGTCGCCGGCGACCTGCCCATGCTGCTCCTGGCGTTGGAGCTGGGGGCCGATCCGCGCGCGGTCACCAGCCCCTATGACGGCACCGCGCTGATCGCCGCCGCGCATCTCGGCCACGACGGCGTGGTGCGCGCGCTGCTTGGCGCCGGCGCGCCGGTGGACCACGTCAACAACCTGGGCTGGACCGCGCTGATCGAGGCGGTGATCCTGGGCGACGGCGGCCCGCGCCACCAGGCCTGCGTGCGGGCGCTGATCGCCGCCGGCGCCAACCCCGACATCGCCGACCGCGCCGGTGTCACGCCGCTGGCGCACGCGCGCCGGCGCGGCCACGCGGCCATGATCGCGGATTTGGAAAAAGCCGGGGCGCGTTAATCGGGGCCTCGCCACGAACGCTTCTTTGCAAATGCCCTGCCGGGGCCGGACTTGAAATATCGTTCGAGATCGTGCGCGGTATTCTCGGCTCCAACCGCCACATAGGATTTCAATGCGACCGGTAGATAGGCTCTGGTCGATAGGACATGACCGTGCGCATGAGATTCGATTTGACGCCGCAGATCGTTTGTCGACCCGATATAGATGTCGCCATTGTTCAGTCGAAGAAAATAGACGCACCACACGACCGCCGTCTCCCTGTGCTCCTGCCGGAGCTACGGGAGACACTCCTACGCCTAATCGCCTTCGGTTGTCAGTCCACGTTGTGGCCTGCCACCCGAAGCCGAAGGCGTAGGGTGGCGGACGGGGTGAGATTCGAACTCACGAGACCCCTTGCGAGGTCTGCCGGTTTTCAAGACCGGTGCCTTCAACCGCTCGGCCACCCGTCCGGGCCTCGATCCGTTATCGCTTAGCAGAGTAGCCGGCGGGCCGGAAGCGCGCCGCTTCCCCGCCGCTTCCCCGCCCCCCGGCCCCCACGGATCGTCCGCGGCTTGATTCCGCCGCCGCCGCCGGGCAGGCTTGGATATGGATCGTATCGGGGATCGTACCGGGGACCATACCGGGGACCATGCAGGTCTGATCGCCCGGCTGCCCAAGGCCGAGCTGCACATCCCCATCGAGGGCAGCCTGGAGCCCGAAACCATGCTGGCGCTGGCCCGGCGCAACGCCGTGCGCCTGCCCTACGCCGACGCCGCGACCGCGCGCCGCGCCTACCGCTTCGCCAGGCTCCAGGACTTCCTCGACCTCTATTACCGGGGCATGGGCGCGCTTTCGACCGAGCGCGACTTCTTCGACCTGGCGCTGGCCTATTTCAACCGCAGCGCCGCCCAAGGCCTGCGCTACGCCGAGATCTTCTTCGATCCGCAGGCGCACACCCGGCGCGGCGTGGCGTTCGAGACCGTGCTCGGCGGGCTCGCCCGCGCGCAGAACACGGCGCTCTCGGAACACGGCATCCGCTCGCGCCTGATCATGTGCGTGCTGCGCCACTTGAGCGCGGACGACGCCGAGCGCGCGCTGGACCAGGCGATCGCGCACCAGGACAGGATCGCGGGCATCGGCCTCGATTCCGCCGAGCTCGGCCACCCGCCGCGCAAGTTCCGCCGCGTGTTCGCGCGCGCGCGCGAGGCCGGCTTCAGGCTCGTCGCCCATGCCGGCGAGGAAGGCCCGCCCGACTACGTGTGGCAGGCGATCGACGAGCTGGGGGTCGAGCGCATCGACCACGGCAACCGCGCGCTCGAGGACCAGGCGCTGGTCAAGCGCATCGTCAAGGACCGCCTGGCGCTGACGGTCTGCCCGCTGTCGAACTTGCGGCTGCGCGTGGTCGCGGACCTCAGGCGCCATCCGCTGAAGCGCATGCTGGACCTGGGCATCCGCGCCACGGTCAATTCCGACGATCCGGACTATTTCGGCGGCTACGTGGCCGACAACTATACGGCCGCCGCCGCGGCGCTGGATTTGAGAGCGCATGAAATCCGAACCCTCGCCCGCAACGGCTTCGACGCCGCGTTCATGCCGGCGGCCGAGAAGAAATCCGCGCTCGCCGCGTTCGACCGGGCCGCCGGCGCTCGCTGACCCGCATGCCCCACGCCGCCTTGCGGCGCGCCAGCCGCGCGTGCTACCGTTACATGTTACAGCGGAGGCGGGGATGGCGAAGCAGACGCGCAAGGCGGCCAGGGACGCGCGCGCGCGCTACCGCGTGCGGGCCTATCGCAAGCGCATGCGCGCCAAGGGCATGCGCCTGGTTCAGATGTGGCTGCCGGATACCAGCACGCCCGAGTTCAAGCGGAAGGCCCATCTCGACTCCCTGGCGATCGCGAACAGCCCGCAGGAGGCGGAGGATCAAGCCTTCGTGGATTCGATTTCGATCTGGCCGGAGAAATAGAGCGGGCCCGAGGAGTGAAGCGCGGCGAAATTTGGACCGTCGCCGGCGGCCCCGACTTTGCGGGCAAGCCGCGGCCCGCGGTGATCGTTCAAGCCGACGCCGCCGATGCGACGCGTTCGGTAACGCTTTGTCCATTGACCAGCGACGACACGGAAACCCAAGTCACCCGGGTTCGCGTGGAACCATCGGCGGGAAATAGACTCAAGTTCGTGTCCTATCTGATGACCGACAAGATCACTACTACATATCGAAGCAAGCTCGGCCGGCGCATCGGCAGGCTCGACGACGGCGATATCCTGCGCCTTAACAAGGCGATTATTGTATTCTTGGGCCTGGCCTGACCGCGGGCAAGCGGCCCCCCGCTTTCCCGTGTTTGGCCCCGCCGCGCGATTGCGCTAGAAAAGGCCCAATATCGAAAAAATGCGACCGGGAGCGCGCGCCCATGTTCGAGACCACCATCGCCGGCAGCCTGCCCAAGCCGTTCTGGCTGGCCGAGACCAACGTGCTGTGGCCGCAATGGAGGGCCCAAGGCGCCGAGCTGGAAACCGCCAAGCGCGACGCCACGCTGTTGTGGCTCAAGGCCCAGGAGGATATCGGCCTCGACATCTTGAGCGACGGCGAGCAGTCGCGCCAGCACTTCGTCCACGGGTTCCTCGAACACGTCGAGGGCATCGACCGCGAGCACAAGGTCAGGATGGGCATCCGCAACAACCGCTACGACGCGATGGTGCCCAAGGTGGTGGGAACGCTGCGTTTGAAGGGCCGGGCCCATCCCGAGGCCAGGCTCGCCCGCGCCCACACCAAGAAGAAGCTGAAATTCACCCTGCCCGGCCCGATGACCGTCGCCGACACCGTGGCCGACGCGCATTACGGCGACCGGGTGAAGATGGCGATGGCCTTCGCCGGCCTGCTGAACGCCGAGGCCAGGGCGCTGGAGGCCGACGGGGTGGATGTGATCCAGTTCGACGAACCCGCGTTCAACGCCTTCACCAAGGAGGCGGGAAGCTGGGGCATCGAGGGGCTGCACCGCGCGATCGACGGCCTTACATGC
>JBQTIS010000467.1:0-2759 GCA_052387895.1 Rhodospirillales bacterium
TGAGCCAGTCCGGCGTGTCGCCCTCGTTCGACGAGATGAAAGACGCCCTGGGCCTTCGGTCCAAATCGGGCATCCACCGGCTGATCTCGGGCCTGGAGGAGCGCGGCTTCATCCGCCGCCTGGCGCACCGCGCCCGGGCGCTGGAGGTGGTGAAGCTGCCGGAGAACGCCGCGGCCGCCCCGGTGGCCAATGTGGCGGCTAACGCGCCGGCCGCCCCCGTTCCCGCAGGCGCGCCGGCCGCGACCCCCGCCGGCTTCGCGCCCCCCACTTTCGCCCCGAACGTGATCCGCGGCAATTTCCAGCCCCAGCTGCCCGGCGCCGCGGTGACCGCCGAGAGCGCCGCCTCGGTGCGCCTGCCCTTGCTCGGCAAGATCGCCGCCGGCGCGCCGATCGAGGCGTTCAGCAACCCGACCATGAGCATCGACTTTCCCGCGAGCCTCTTGGGCCGCGGCGAGCATTTCGCGCTGACCGTGGACGGCGACTCGATGGTCGAGGCCGGCATCCAGGACGGCGACACCGCCATCGTCCAGCGCTGCGACACCGCCGACAGCGGCGCCATCGTGGTGGCGCTGGTGGACCAGAACGAGGTGACGCTGAAGCGCCTCAGGCGCAAGGCCGGCTCGATCGCGCTGGAACCGGCCAACCCCAAACACGAGACGCGCATCTTCGGCCCCGACCGCGTGCGCGTGCAGGGCCGCCTGGTGGGGCTGCTGAGGAAGTACTGAGCGCGTCCTGCGGAACGGAATCACCCCCTCACCCCACCCTCTCCCCCACGCGCTTTTTGCGCGCGGGGGAGAGGGATGCGAAGGGTTGGCGCGACGCGAAGCGGCGCGCTTACCCGAAGCTGGGTGAGGGGGCGATCCGCGCTTCATTCCAACTGGAACAGACTCTAGGTTTCACGGCCCGCCGCCTCACCGCCTTCGCGGCTCGCGCCGGGCGACCCAGGGCCGCTCGCCGCGTTCGGCCGCGACGGTTTCCACGCGCGCGGGCCCGGCGCCGTCGAGCCAGATCGCGTGCGCCCCTTCGCGCCACAAATCGAAGCGGTCGATCACCAGCCCGGCGCCCCGGCAATCGCACCGGCGCACCGGCACGGCGGCGATAACGATCTCGGCCCGGGCGCAGTCCTCGGCCACGGCGCCCGCCTCGCGGATCAGCGCCACGCTCCGGCCCAAGCGCCGGTAGAGGCAGGCCTGGCGGTCGCAGGCGAGCGACGAGCCGTCGCGCCAGTCCTGGCGCTCGCCGGCCCGGGGCCAGTCGGCCGTGTCGCGCTGCCCGGCGCGGCGCAGCCAGGTTTCGGCGGCGAGCCTGTCGGGCCGGCCCGGGCTCCACAGGCGCAGCAGCCCGTCGCCGCCGCGCACCGCCATCATGCGCGCGTCGCCCGAGACCAGCACGTCGGGCCCGCGCTCCAGCGCCATGCTGGAAATCCCGATCAGAATCGCCCCCGCGCCGAGCGCGCGCCAGCGCCCGCGCCACAGGCAGAGCCACAGGCCCCCGAGCGTGGCCGCGATCAGTCCCCAAAACGGCATCGCCGGCAAGGCCGCGACCGCGCCGGGCCACGACGCCACGGTCTCGGCCGCCCACACCACCGCGCGCACGCCCCAGCCCATCGGCACCAGCGCCCAGTGCTCCAGCCCGAACGGCATCAGCGCGAAGGCAACCATGCCCCAAGGCATGATCCAGTGCGCCGTGATCGGCACCGCGATCAAATTGGCGGCGAGCCCGTAGAGCGGGAAGCGGTTGAAGTGATAGGCCGCGTAGATGCCGGTGGCGGCGCTGCCGATCACCGTGGTCAGCACCACCGCGGCGAGATAGAGCCCCGCCTTGCCCCAAATCCCGAGTTCGGCCCTGAGGTCGGCGAAGCGGTGGCGCAGCGCCTCGTAGGCCGCGACCAGCGCCACCACGGCGGCGAAGCTCATCTGGAAGCTGGCGCCGAACAGCGATTCCGGCAGCAGCAGCAAAATCGCGCCGGCGGCCCAGGCCACCAGGCGCATCGAGATCGCCTCGCGGTCCATGAGCACGCCCAGCAGCACCACGCCGATCATCAGGAAGGCGCGCTCGGTCGGCGGCGAGGGCCCCGCGACCAGGAAATAGAACGAAGCGCCCAGGAACGCGATTACCGCCGCCCATTTCTTGACCGGGTGGTTGAGCGCCAGGGTTTCGCTCAGGCACAACAGGCCGCGCGCGACGAAGAACAGCATGCCCGCCACCAGCGCGAAGTTCAGGCCCGAGATGGCGATCAGATGCGCCAGGCCGGAATCGCGCATCGCCGCGAGCACCGGCTCGGGGATGCCGGCGCGGTCGCCGATTAGAAGGGCGGCGGCCAGGGGCGCGGCCGCGTCGCCCCTCTCGCCGCCGATCCCCGCGCGGATGCGCTGGCCGACATGCTCGCGCAAACGCTCCAGCATCAGGCCCGGGGTGTACGCCTGGGGGGCCGCGACCGCGCGCGCGGCGCCGACCGAAAAGCCCACCGCGCCGATGCCCTGGAAATAGGCGTTGCGCTGGAAGTCGAACGCGCCGGGCGCCAGCGGCGGCGACGCCGGCAGCAGGATCGCGCGCAAGGCCAGCCGCGCGCCGATCTCGTTCTCGCCGGCGTGGCGGCGGTTCATGCGGATGCGGACCTTGCGCGGCGTGGCCCCGGGCTCGAGCCCGGCGATGGCAAGCCGGTCCAGCACCACGCGCTCGGAGCCGTCGGCCAGCGTTTCGCGGTCGGCGACGCGGCCCTGGAGCTCGACCGGGCCCAGGCGCTCGGCCAGCATGGG
>JBQTIS010000468.1:0-6569 GCA_052387895.1 Rhodospirillales bacterium
CCCGGCGCGCTCGCCGGCGACTATGTCGGCGGCACCGCCTCGGCCGCGGCCGGCTATGGCGCCGGCGCCAACGCGCTCGTCGGCGGCGGCAACAAGTCGTTCGCGCTGCAGCCCTTGAGCGTCGAGGGCCAGAAAGGCGTCGCGATCTCCGCCGGCATCGGCGACCTGACGCTGCGCACCGTGAACTGATCTTTCCCGCGTCCATGCCTTACTCATGCCTCGACAGGCTCGGCATGAGGGAATCTGTCAGCGCCGCATCCCCCCGAGCCTCGTCCTGAGCCTGTCGAAGGACGAGGCTTACCGCTAGACTGGCCCACGCGGGGGGAGGGGCGGCATGGCGGCGAGGGGCGGGAAGAAGTCGAAAGCCAAAGCCGGCGCGAAGGCCGGGCAGGGGCTCGATCCAGGCCCGGCGAACTACGTGCCGCTGTCGCCCCTGGGCTTTCTCGCCAACGCGGCCGAAACCTATCCCGACAAGCCCGCGGTCATCCATGGGCCGCGCGTCTTCACCTACCGCCAGTTCTTCGCGCGCGCGCGGCTTCTGGCCTCGGCGTTGAAGCGCCGCGGCATCCGGCGGGGCGACACGGTGGCGATCATGTCGCCCAACACGCCGGCGATGCTCGAGGCGCATTACGGCGTGCCGGCGGCGGGCGCGGTGCTGAACCCGCTCAACTACCGGCTCGACGCCGCCACCATCGCCTTCATCCTCGACCACGGCGCGGCCAAGCTGCTGCTGGTGGACGGCGAATACGCGGCGGTGGTGGGCGAGGCGCTGAAGCGCCTCAAGCGCCGCGTCGCCGTGGTCGACATCGACGACCCGCTCTTTCCGCAAGGGCGGCGCATCGGCAAGACCACCTACGAGGAATTGCTGGCCGAGGGCGATCCGGATTTCGCTTGGACCCCGCCCAAGGACGAGTGGCAGTCGATCTGCCTGCTCTACACCTCGGGCACCACCGGCAATCCCAAGGGCGTGGTGTACCACCACCGCGGCGCGTACCTGTCGGCGCAAAGCAACGCGCTGACCATCGGCCTGGGGCCGGCCAGCATCTATCTCTGGACCCTGCCGATGTTCCACTGCAACGGCTGGACTTTCACCTGGGGCGTGACCGCCGCCGGGGCCGCGCATGTATGCCTCAGGCGGGTCGAGCCGGCCCAGGTGTTCGAGGCGATCGTCCGGCACGGCGTCACGCACCTGTGCGGCGCGCCGATCGTGCTCAACATGCTGGCGCACGCGCCCGATGAGGCCAAGCGTGCGCTGCCGCGCACGGTGGACGTGATCACCGGCGGGGCGGCCCCGCCCACCGCCGTGATCGCGGCGATGGAGGCGATGGGCTTCCGCGTCACCCACATGTATGGCACCACGGAATGCTACGGGCCCGCCACGGTGTGCGCCTGGCAGCCGGACTGGCCGGGGCTGCCGACGCAGGAGCGCGCGCTCAAGATGGCGCGCCAGGGCGTGGCCTGCGCGGCGATGGACCGCGTGATCGTCGCCGACCCCAGGACGCTCAAGCCCGTGCCGCGCGACGGCAAGACCATGGGCGAGATCATGATCCGCGCCAACACGCTGATGAAAGGGTACCTGAAGAACCCCGCCGCCACGCGCGCGGCGCTCAAGGGCGGCTACTACCGCAGCGGCGATCTCGCGGTCTGGCATGCCGACAACTACATCGAGATCAAGGACCGGGCCAAGGACATCATCATCTCCGGCGGCGAGAACATCTCCTCGCTCGAGATCGAAGAGACGCTCTACCGCCACCCCGCGGTCATGGAGGCGGCCGTGGTGGCGCGGCCGGACCCGAGATGGGGCGAGACTCCGTGCGCCTTCGTCGCGCTCAAGGCCGGCGCCGGCGCCAGCGAAGCCGAAATCGTGGCGTGGTGCCGCGACCGCATGGCGCATTTCAAGACGCCAAAAACCGTGGTGTTCGGGCCGCTGCCCAAGACCTCGACCGGGAAAATCCAGAAATTCCTGCTGCGCGAGCGCGCCAAGGCGATGTGAGGTCGCGGCCTCACCCTTCGACATGCTCAGGGTGAGGCCGATAATATGCTTTCCAACCTCATCCTGAGCCTGTCGAAGGATGGGGTTTCGTTTGTGGAGCGATGCGAATGTTCCAACCCGATCTCTTGAAGGGCAAGACGATCCTGGTCACGGGCGGGGGCACCGGCCTCGGCAAGGCGATGGGCAAGCGGTTCCTCGAACTGGGCGCGTCGTTGGCGATCTGCGGCCGGCGCGAGCAGGTGCTGAAGGACACGGCGGCCGAATTCAACGCCGCGTTCAAGAACCGCGCCTCATACCATGTCTGCGACGTGCGCGACCCCGAGGCGGTGGAGAAGATGGCCGCGGCGCAGTGGCAACGCGCGCCGCTCGACGCGCTGGTGAACAACGCCGCCGGCAACATCGCCGCGCGCAGCGAGACGTTGAGCCACCGCGCCATCGACGCGGTCCTGGGAATCGTGCTGCACGGCACGGCCTACGTCACCTGGGCCTGCGGCAAACGCTGGCTGGCGGACAAGCGCCGGGCCAGCGTGCTCAGCATTCTCGCCACCTATGCCTGGACCGGCTGCGGCTACGTCGTGCCCTCGGCCATGGCCAAGGCCGGGGTGCTGGCGATGACGCGCTCGCTGGCGGTGGAATGGGGCGGGCGCGGCATCCGCCTCAACGGCATCGCTCCCGGGCCGTTCCCGACCGAGGGCGCCTGGTCGCGCCTGGTGCCGCGCGCCGATTTGGCCGAGGAGATCGAGACCAGCAATCCGCTGGGCCGGCCGGGACGGCACGAGGAGCTGGGCAACCTCGCCGCGTTCCTGCTCTCTGATCAGGCGGAATACATCAATGGCGAGTGCGTGACGATCGACGCGGGCCGCTGGCTGAAAGGCGCGGGGCAGCTCAATTTCCTCGGGCGTCTCGCCGACGAGGAATGGGCAATGATGCGGCCCAAGAAGAATTGACCATGGCGATCTGGTTCAAGCCCTACACGCCCGCCGAGGCCAACGCGCGCGGCCGGAATACGATGCTCGAAACCCTGGGCATCGAGCTGGTCGAGATCGGCGACGATTTTCTGAAGGCCCGCATGCCGGTCGACGCGCGCACGCGCCAGCCAGGCGGCGTGCTGCATGGCGGGGCGTCGGTGGCGCTGGCCGAGACGCTGGCCTCCTGGGCCGCGACCATGGCGACCGACCCCGCGCGGCAATACTGCGTGGGGCTCGAGATCAACGCCAACCACGTGCGCGCCGCGGCCGAGGGCGCGGTCACCGGCACGGCGCGGCCCTTGCATCTCGGGCGCAGCACGCAGATCTGGGAAATCCGAGTGGAAAACGGCGAGGGAAAGCTTGTGTGCGTGTCGCGCTGCACCATGGCGGTGCTGGACCGGCCGAGCGAGTATGTCGGGGACAAGAAGAAAGCTTAGCCCGCGAACTCGCGCCTAATCTTCTCGCTGTGCTCGCCCAGGCGCGGCACCGCGCCCAACGCGGGTCCCTTGCCGCCAAAGCGCGCCGGCGGCGCCACCAGCTCGACCTCGCCGAACTCGGTTGCGACCGGCGCGCGGCGCAGCTGCGGGTGCTTCAAGAGCTCGGGGATGCCGTTGAGCGCGCCGTAGGCGATGCCCGCCGCGCGCAGCTTGGCCACGAGTTGGTCGCGCGTGTGGCGCGCAAAGGCCTGGTTCAACAGTTTGTCGAGCGCCGGGCGGTTGGCGACGCGCGCCACGTTGTCCCTGAAGCGCGGGTCGGCCGCCAATTCAGGCATGCCCATCACCGCGTCGCGCAGCCGCGCCCATTCGCGCTCGTTCTGGATCGAGATCAAAACGCCACCGCCGTCGCCGGCGCGGTAAAGCCCATAGGGCGCGACCGAGGGATGGTTGAGGCCCATGCGCTTGGGCGCCTGGCCGGTGTACTGGAATTGCAGCAGCGGCACGGTCATCCAGTCCGCCATGGCGTCGAACAGCGACACGGCGATGGCGCCGCCCGCCCCCGTCCGGCCGCGCTGGATCAGCGCCTCCAGGATGGCGTTGTAGGCGTAAAGCCCGCCGGCGATGTCGCACACCGAAACGCCGACGCGCCCCGGGCCTGCCGGCGCGCCGGTCACCTCGCACAGGCCCGCTTCGGCCTGCACCAGACGGTCGTAGGCCGTCATCGCGGCGTATGGGCCCTCGTCGCCGTAGCCCGAGATGTCGACGGTGACGAGCCTGGGGTGCCTCGCGCGCAGATCGGCCGCGCCGAAGCCCGCGCGCCCGGCCGCGCCCGGCAGCAGGTTCTGGATGAACACGTCGGCCCTGGCCAGGATGCGGTGGAGCAAAGCCGCGTCGTCCTTCTGCTTGATGTCCAGCACCAGCGATTCCTTGCCCCGGTTCAGCCACAGGAAGTACGAGCTGCCGCCCCGGGCGAAGCGGTCATAGCCGCGCGCGAAGTCGCCCTCCGCGCGCTCGATCTTGATGACGCGCGCGCCGGCGTCGGCCATGCGCGAGGAGCAGAACGGCGCGGCCACCGCCTGCTCCAGCGACACGGCGAGGATGCCTTCGAGCGCGCGGGGGAATTGGGATTGTTCGGCCATGGGGCGCAGAGACTAGCGGGCCCTGCGGCTATCGACAAACCCGGCGGGGTTTGCTATCACGCGCCCCTCTCGACGGCTCCACGGCCGTCCCCCCACGCCATCGGGCGGGCGCATAGCTCAGTTGGTAGAGCAGCTGACTCTTAATCAGCGGGTCCAAGGTTCGAGTCCTTGTGCGCCCACCACTTCCCGCCGATACTGCCAAGCGCAACGCGATGGAGGCACGCCATGAGCCTGCCGCGCCGGCTCGCTCCGCTTGTGCTGACAGCCCTGCTCACCGCCGCGCCGCCGCCCGCGCGCGCGGCGGAGTGCGCCTCGCCGCCCGATGCCTGGCTGCTCGGAAACTGGGGCACTTCGCTCACCCATGTCCGGTTCGCCCGCGAGGGCAAGGACATCGTGTGGGAATATCGCCGCGAGCCGGGCGTGGTGAGCGAACGCTGGGGCGAGAAGCAGCCGGCCACGGCCAGGGGCACGGTCGCGCGCGTTACGGGCTGCGAGATCGAGCTCAAGGGCAAGTACACCTCGTTCGGCGGCACGCAACGGGCCGTGGGCACGCCGATGCAGTACCTCTTGACCTTCGACGGCCAGCGCATGCTCCAGGGCAAGGGCCTGGGCTTCGGCAAGGAATGGTTCGAGGCGCGCTGGCTGCGCGCGCCGTGACGACGCGCTAGATCGCCGCGCCGCGCCAGCGATTGCGCCAGGATTTCAGCACCGGCTCGACCGCGCGCTCCATCGCCCAGGCCAGGGCGACGCTCAGGACCATCGCGATCAGCGCGCCGGCGGGCGCGTGCTCGGGCGCCAGCGAGCGCACCGCCGCGCCCACGGTCAGGTGGTTCAGGAACAGCGGATAGGCGAGATCGCCGAGCCGGCGGTCCAGCCGCCCCGGCGCGCGGACGCTCGCCGCCGCCAGCCACACGAACGCGCCGAGCAGCCCCAGGTGCAGCGCCACCTGGCCCAGATGGCTGCGGCCGTAGTCGAGGTGGATGAAGCTGTTGTAGCCCCACATCTGCCACAGCATCAGCGGCACCGAGGCGACCGCCAGCACAAGCGCCACGCGGCCCTTGCGCGATCCCTGCTCGCGCGCCCACAAAAAGACCGTCCCGCCGAACACGAAATAGGGCGCGAACTGCGCCGAGCTTTCAGCCCTGGCCGCGATCACCGCGACCGCCGCGGCCATGCCCGCGAGCGCCAGCGCGGCGAGCGAAAGATCCAGCGCCGCTTGGTAACGCGCGCCCTGGCGATACGCCGCCGCGAACGCCACCGCCGCGAACACCGCGAGATAGAACACCAGCTCCACCCGGAGCGACCAGACCGGCCACAGATAGAGGTAGTCGATCGCCGGTCCGAACCGGCCGCTCAAGGGGATCACCGACAGCGCGTTGGCGGCGATGTTCTTCAGCGAGAACACCGCCGGGCCCAGCGCCACGCCGTCGACCGAGCGCAAGACGCCGGCCTGCCACAGCACGGCATAGACCAGCACCGTCGCCGCCAGCGCGGCCGCAAACTGCGGCAAGATGCGAAGCGCGCGGTTGATGAGGAACGGCCAGGCGCGCCGCGCGTAGAAATGGCCGATGGCTTCGAGGATGATGAAGCCAGAGAGCGCGAAGAACACCGTGACCGCGATGTCGCCCGGCGCGACGCGCGCGGTCCAGGCCCGGGCCCATTCCGGCGCCAGATCCAGGCCGAAATGGTGGATCATCACCAGCACGGCGAGCGCGAAACGCAGGGCGCCGAACGGGCGCAGGGCGGGCCCGGCTTGGCGGGTGGGCGACGCGGCGGCGGTGCTGGGCGCGGGGCTGTTGGGCGCGGCCATGGGCCCTTCGGCGTGGTGGCGTCCCCGGCAGGAGTTGAACCTGCGACCCCCGGTTTAGGAAACCGATGCTCTATCCAGCTGAGCTACGGGGACATCCGGGCCGCGATATATACATCAGTGGCGATCACCCGGCCATCGCCCCCAACCATCGCCATCTTGGCCGCGATTTGCTAGAACCGCCGCCGGCTTGAAGGGGAGAGGGTCGATGAACGTCAAGGGTCA
>JBQTIS010000469.1:0-10845 GCA_052387895.1 Rhodospirillales bacterium
GGCGGACTGGAAACACGCCTACCAGCCCAACCTGCCGGGCAAGGAATCGATCACCATCCGCATCGACCGGGGTGTCTTGAGCTGGTTTCGCGCCAAGGGCGGGCGCTATCAAACGCGCATCAACAACGCGCTCCGGGAATACATGGACGACCATATTCAAGGACGTAGGCCGGTCAAAGCGCCGCTGCGCCGCGCTGCGGAGGTCCGCGCCGGTTTTCGCGGCAAGACTGACCGATCTTGATTGTCTGCCTGATTGCCGCTTCCTCGCCGAGCGGCTAAGGTTCGGCCAACCATACCTGAAACTTTCAGCGGAGAGCCGCCATGACAGCCTGCATCGTCGGCTGGGCGCACAGCAAATTCGGCAAGCTGGACGGATTGGACGTCGAGGCGCTGATCGTCAAGGCGGCCGCCGACGCGCTGGCCGATGCCGGGGTCGGGCCCGGCGACGTGGACGAGATCTATCTCGGCCATTTCAACGGCGGCTTCACGCCGCAGGAATTCACCGCCTCGCTGGTGCTGCAGGCCGGCGACAAGCTGCGCTACAAGCCCGCCACGCGGGTGGAGAACGCCTGCGCCACCGGCTCGGCCGCGGTGCGCCAGGGCCTGAACGCCATCGAGGCCAGGCGCGCGCGCATCGTGCTGGTGGTGGGCGTCGAGAAGATGACCGATCTGCCCGGCCCGCAGATCGGCGGCGTGCTGCTGAAGGCCGCCTACCAGAAGGAGGAGGGCGGCATCGAGGGCGGATTCGCCGGCGTGTTCGGCCGCATCGCGCAAGCCTATTTCCAGCGCCACGGCGACCAGTCCGACGCGCTGGCGCGCATCGCCGCCAAGAACCACAAGAACGGCGTGCACAACCCGATGGCGCAGATGCAGAAGGATTTGGGCTACGAGTTCTGCCGCGCCGTGTCGGAGAAGAACCCGATCGTCGGGGGGCCCTTGAAGCGCACGGACTGCTCGCTGGTATCGGACGGCGCCGCGGCGCTGGTGCTGGCCGACGTGGAAACGGCGCTGACCATGAAAAAGGCCGTGGTGTTCCGCGCCAACGAGCAGGTCAACGACTACCTGCCGATGAGCAAGCGCGACATCGTCAAGTTCGAGGGCCCGGCCGTGGCGTGGAAGCGGGCGCTGAAGAAGGCTGGCTTGAATCTGCTCGACCTCAGCCTGGTCGAGACCCACGACTGCTTCACCGTGGCGGAGCTGATCGAGTACGAGGCGATGGGCCTGGTGCCGGAAGGCCAGGGCGCGCGCGCGATCCTGGAGGGCTGGACCGAGAAGGACGGCAAGCTGCCGGTCAACCCGTCGGGCGGGCTCAAGTCCAAGGGTCATCCCATCGGCGCCACGGGCGTGTCGATGCACGCGCTGTGCGCGATGCAGCTGACCGGCAACGCCGGCGGCATGCAGGTGAAGAACGCCAGGCTGGCGGGCCTGTTCAACATGGGCGGCGCCGCGGTCGCCAATTACGTCAGCATCCTCGAGCCGCTGCGCTAACGCCGGCGGTCAAGTCAAGGCCGTCGCGCCATGGGCGACGTGATGAATTTGGGACGGCTGCTGTCGGACACGGCGCGCCGCCTGTCCGGCCGCCCCGGCCTGATCTGGCGCGAGCGGACCTGGAGCTGGGCCGAAATCGACGCCCGGGTGAACGCGCTGGCGGCGGCGCTGAAGTCCCTCGGCGTCGCCAAGGGCGACCGCGTGCTGGTGCAGTCGCGCAACAACAACGCGATGTTCGAGAGCTGCTGGGCCGCGTTCAAGGCTGGCGCGGTGTGGGTGCCGACCAACTATCGCCTGACGCCGCCCGAGATCGCGTATCTGGGCCAGTCCTCCGGCGCCAAGGCGTTCCTTTACGACCGCGGCTTCGCCGAGCATGTCGACGCGGTCAGGGCGGCCGCGCCGGCCCTCGAGCACGTCGTCGCCATCGAGAGCCCGCGCGCGGACGAGCACGGCTACGAGGCGCTGCTGGCCAAGCATGCCGGCGCGCCCTGCTTCGAGCAGGATGTGGATTACCGCGACCCGGTGTGGTTCTTCTTCACCTCGGGCACCACCGGCAAGCCCAAGGGCGCGGTGCTGACGCACGGGCAGATGGCTTTCGTCGTCGCCAACCATCTGGCCGACCTGATGCCGGGCCTGACGGAGAACGACGCCTCGATCGTCGTGGCGCCCCTGTCGCACGGCGCGGGCGTGCACATGCTGGACTGCGTGGCGCGCGGCGCGCCCTCGGTGCTCCTGTCCACCGACAAGCTGGACGTCGAGGAGGCCTGGCGGTTGATCGAGAAGCACCGCGTCACCAACATGTTCACCGTGCCGACCATCGTGAAGATGCTGGTGGAGCATCCCATGGTGGACCGGGTGGACCGTAAGAGCCTGCGCTTCGTGATCTACGCCGGCGCGCCGATGTACCGCGCGGACCAGAAGCTGGCGCTGAAGAAGCTGGGCCCCGTGCTGATCCAGTATTTCGGCCTGGGCGAGGTGACCGGCAACATCACGGTCTATCCCGCGCATCTGCACCGGCTCGACGACGCGGCGCCCGACGCGCGCCTGGGCACCTGCGGGTATCCGCGCACCGGCATGGAGATCGCGATCAAGGACCCCCAGGGCAAGCGGCTGGGTCCCGGCGAGAAGGGCGAGATCTGCGTGCGCGGCCCCGCCGTGTTCGCCGGCTACTGGAACAATCCCGAGGCCACGGCCAAGGCGATCAGGCAGGGCTGGTTCCACACCGGCGACCTTGGGCATCTCGACGCCGAGGGGTTTCTCTACATCACCGGCCGCGCGTCCGACATGTACATCTCGGGCGGGGCCAACGTGTACCCGCGCGAATGCGAGGAGGTGCTGCTGACGCATCCGGCCGTGTCGGAAGTGGCGGTCCTCGGCGTGCCCGATCCTAGATGGGGCGAGTCCGGAGTGGCGGTGGTGGTGCCGGCCGACGGCGCCCGGCCCAAGGAGGCCGACTTGCTCGGCTTCCTCGACGGCAAGCTCGCCAAGTACAAATGGCCGCGCCGCGTGTTCTTTTGGCCGGCCTTGCCGAAATCGGGCTATGGCAAGATTCCGAAGCACCTCATCCGCCAGCAGCTTTACGCCAGCGGCGACTTGCGGGAAGGTCAAGGGCCGTGATGCAGGTTCGGAGGACAAAGGTTTGAGAACCGTCAAGCAGCCGGGCCGGCCGGCCAGGCCGCGCCTGCTCAGCGTCGCGGCCGGCAATGGCGGCGAATTTCGCCTGGTGCTGCCGGAAGGCGCCGACCTTCTGGGCGGCCTGATCGAGGCCTTGGGCCGCGCCGGCGTCGCCTCGGCGGCGGTGGCGCTGGTCGGCGGGCGGTTCAGCCGCATGCAGTACCTGACCGGCCAGCCCAGCGGGGACGGCAGCCGCGTCGCGACCTATGGCGCGCCCACGGTGCTGGAGGGTCCGGTGGCGCTGCTGAGCGGCAGCGCGTTCCTGGGCGTGGACCAGCGCGGCAAGCCGATCGTCCACTGCCACGCCGTGGTGCAGGACAACCGGGGCAAGGTGCATGGCGGGCATCTGCCGCCGGGCGTCTGCCGCATCGGGCGCGGCGGCGTTCTGGCGCATGTCGCGGCGTTCGCCGGCGCCGTGCTGGAAGTGCGCTACGACGCCGAGACCAACTATCCGGTGTTCCACCCCGCTTCGCTTGAAGCGGCCAAGGCGGCTGAATGACCGCCCGTGGCGGCGCACGGAAATCGACCCGCGCGGCGCGTGCGCCGAAGCCCCGGCCTTCGATGCCGCCGGTGGCGCCGCACGCCCTTGTCGAGGGCCGGCCCGGCACGCTGGCCACGCTGGTCGAGCGCGGGCGCTACGGCCGCATGGTGCTGGCGCGCGTGCGCCCCAACATCGACCTGGTGACCGGCGTCGAGCGCGTGTGCGCCGCGCACAACATCACCCATGCCGTGGTCCGCAGCGCCGTGGGCAGCCTGGTGGACGCGGCGCTGGGCTATGGCGAGGGCGAGTCGATGACGCTGGTCACGGTCGAGGGGCCGGGCATCGAGATCCTGACCATGGGCGGCGAGGTCAGGCCCGACGTCAGCGGCAAGCCGGTGGCGCGGCTGCGCGGCACGGTGTCGGATTCCGACGC
The DNA here is from genome assembly GCA_052387895.1 of Rhodospirillales bacterium. Classification (GTDB taxonomy): domain Bacteria; phylum Pseudomonadota; class Alphaproteobacteria; order JAEULC01; family JAEULC01; genus JAEULC01. The sequence continues at coordinate 4,077 of JBQTIS010000469.1, forward strand.
CAACGTCTATGGCGGCGAGTTCGTGCGCGGCGGAAACCCGATCTGCATCACGCTGGAGATCGCCATGCAGGAATGGTTGCCCGACCTGCAAGCCAGCGCCGAGGGACAGGGTCGGGACTGATGGCCGGCACCTTCACCGCGCTGCTGCTGGAGGAATCCGGCGGCAAGGTCTCCGCGCAAGTCAAGGAACTGCCGGCGAGCTCGCTGCCCCAGGGGGACGTAACCGTGCGCGTCACCCATTCGACGCTCAACTACAAGGACGGGATGATCCTCCAGGGCGTCGGGCGGCTGGTGCGCCAGTATCCGCACGTGCCGGGAATCGACTTCGCCGGCACGGTCGAGGACTCGCAGCATTCCCGTTGGAAAAAGGGCGACGCGGTGGTGCTGACGGGCTGGCGCGTGGGCGAGATGCAATGGGGCGGATACGCCACGGCGGCGCGGGTCAGGGGCGACTGGCTGGTGCCCCTGCCCCGGGCCATGAGCGCGAGACAGGCGATGGCCGTGGGCACCGCCGGGTTCACCGCCATGCTGGCGGTCATGGCGCTGGAGGCGCATGGCCTTAAGCCCGAGACCGGCGAGGCGCTGGTGACCGGCGCCGCCGGAGGCGTGGGCGGCGTGGCGACCGCGGTGCTGGCGAAGCTCGGCTACAAGGTGGCCTGCTCGACCGGGCGGCCCGAGACGCACGACTACCTGAAAAGCCTGGGCGCCTCGGCGATCGTCGAGCGCGCCGCGCTGGCCACGCCAAGCGGCAAACCCCTGGACAGCGAACGCTGGGCCGGCGCGGTCGATTCGGTCGGCGGCGCGACTCTGGCGACCGTGCTGTCGCAGATGAAATACCGCGGCTCGGTCGCGGCCTGCGGGCTCGCCGGCGGGTTGAAGCTCGAGACGACGGTGATCCCCTTCCTCTTGCGCGGGATCAACCTTCTGGGCATCGACTCGGTGATGTGCCCGATGCCGCAGCGCCTCGAGGCTTGGGGCCGTTTGGCGCGCGACCTGCCCCTGGCGAAGCTCAACGCCATGACCGCGACCGCCAGACTGGCCGATCTGCCGCGCCTTGCCGGCGACATCCTGAACGGCCAGGTGCGCGGACGCGTGGTCGTGGAAACCGGCGCGTGAGCGAGCGCCGCACCGCGATCCTGACCGGCGCGTCGCGCGGCATCGGCCATGCCACGGTCAGGCGTTTCTCGGCCGAGAACTGGCGCATCATCAGTTGCTCGCGCGAGGACGCGCCGCCGGAGTGCAAGCGCGATCCCAACTGGACGCACCACATCCCCGCCGACCTGGCCGACCCCACCTCGCGCGACGCGTTCGTCGCCAAGGCCAACGCGGCGCTGGAGGGCGGCCCGCTGCACGCGCTGGTGAACAACGCCGCCGTGTCGCCCAAGACCGCGTACCGGGAGCGCCTGGGGTGCCTGAACGGCCCGATCGAGGGCTGGCGCGACGTGTTCGAGCTGAACCTGTTCGCGCCGCTGGCGCTGGCGCGCGGTTTCGCCGCGGCGCTGGGCAGGGGCAAGGGGGCGATCGTCAACGTCACCTCGATCGCCGGCCACGCCATCCATCCCTTCGCCGGCTCGGCTTATTCCACGTCCAAGGCCGCGCTGTCGGCGCTGACCCGCGAGATGGCGGTCGAGTTCGCGCAATTGGGCGTGCGGGTGAACGCGGTGGCCCCGGGCGAGATCGAAACCGACATGATCGGCGCGGACTACGAGCCGCTGATCAACCGCATCCCCATGCACCGGATGGGCACGCCCGACGAGGTGGCGGCGACGGTCTATCAGCTCTGCTCGCCCGATTTCGGCTACGTCACCGGCACCGAGATTTTCGTCACGGGAGGCCAGCATCTGCTCTGATTCCGCAATCGGAGGAGGTCGCGGGATGCTGCGCGCCAGCATCCTGATCCCTACCCATGTACACGCGAGCACCCTGAAGCCGGCGGTAAGCAGCGTCCAGGCGCAGGGTGGCGGCGACATCGAGATCCTGATCGTCGGCGACGGCGCCAGCGACGGCGTGCGCTCGGCCGCCTTGGCGCTCGCCGCCGACGATTCGCGCATCCGCTTTTTCGATTTTCCCAAGGGGCCGCGGCACGGCGAGGTGCATCGCCATGCCGTTCTGCAACAGGCGCGCGGCCGGATCGTCTGCTACCAGAGCGACGACGATCTGTGGCTGCCGAACCACCTGGATGCGATGGAAGCGGCGCTGATGAACGCCGATTTCGCCGGCGCCATGCATGTCGACGTCGACGCCGATGGAAGGGTGCGCGGATATTATTGCGACCTGGAGCGGCCCGAATTCAAGACACCGTTCCTGGAGGGCCGATTCAGCGGTCTCGGCCAATGGGCCAACGGGGGGTTCGGACTGACCTTCGCGGCGCATCGCCTCGATGCCTATCGCCGCCTGCCCCAGGGATGGGCCACGGCGCCGCAGGGCCAGTCCACCGAACATTGTATGTGGCGCAAATTCTTGAGCCAGCCCTGGTGCCGGGTGAAAATCTTGCACTTGCCGATAGCGCTGCATTTTTCCGCCCCGGAGCGCGCGGACTGGACGGGCGAACGCCGCGCCGAGGAGCTGAGGCGCTGGATGGACGTGATCGCGTTGCCCGGCGGCACGGACCGAATATGCCAGTCCATGCTCGAAGAACTGGGCGAGCGACTGGTGGCGCAGAAACTTGCCGAGGAACGCGAGCAAAACGAGGCGGCGCGGGTACAGGCGCGGAAACTGGCCGACGAGCGCGACCGCGGCGAGGAAGCCTGCCGGCAGCGCGAAGCGGCGCGGCGCGAGCTTGAGGGCGAGCGGGCATTGCGGCGCATCGCCGAGGCGCGGCGCGACGCGGTTTTGCGATCCACCTTCTGGCGCCTGACCGGGCCGCTGCGCGCGGCCACCGACCGCGTGAAGTCGATCAGATTCCGGCGAGACCCCTGATCTCGGCCAGGCACGTCACGATCTGAGTGGCCTCGTCCACGGAACTTTTCGGGGCCGGCCCGCCTTTCAGATGATCGAGGAAAGCCGCGAGCTCGGCCAGCAGCGGCATTTCGGCGGCGATCGGCCGGCGGATAACCTGCGGATCGGGCGCGGAGCCGTTCGCGGGCGGCGCGTTCGTCACGGTGATGTGGCCGGCATGGGCGTCGGCCAGCTCGGCGCTGCCGTCGCGGCATAGCAGCGTGACCGAACGCCGCCGTTCGGGCGAACGGATGCCGACCTCGCAGACATGCCAGGGCCCGCCTTCGATCGCCGACACGGCCGTCAGGCCCATCACGGCGCCGTCCACGCGGTCCGCGACCGCGCTCAGCGGCCGGGGAAGCCGACCGAGTATTTCGAGCGCGATGGCCAGCTCGTGCGGCATCAGCGTCCATACGCAATCGACATCCGCGTAGTCGTGTCCCCAGCCCAGGCGCGCGCTGCGCAAGCCCACGACTTGGCCAAGCTCGCCCGAGCGCGCGATGTCGCGCAACGCCAGCACCCCGCGATGGTAGCGCCACTTGTCCATGACGAAGACGCGGCCGCTGCCGGCTGCCGCAAGGCGGCGCGCGCGGACGGCGTCTTGGCACAGCGGCTTTTCGCAGAAGATCGGCACGCCGCGCGGCAGCAGCGCCTCGATGACATCGGCATGGGTGGAAGTGGGGGTTGCGACCACGATGCCGTCGACGATCGGCAATTTCCCGATGCCGTTCGCCACGCTGGTGGCGCCGGCGGCGGCGGCATGGCGCGCATTCTCGCCCGAGGCGATGACGCTCACGCGCGCGCCGAGCGCCACAAGATCGCGCAGAATCAGGCGCCCCCAGCGGCCGCAGCCGACCAGGCCCACGCCAAGCGCCGGAGCGGACCCGGGCGGCGCCATGCTAAAGATCCGCGCCGATTTCGCGCAGTCTTGCCTGAAGCTCGGCCAAGGAACGGGCGGTCCTGTTGCGGTCGCTGACCACGGGATCGGCGCAAGGCCAGGCGATGCGCAGCGCCGGGTCGGACCAATGGCAGCCCAAGTCGTCGTCCACGTCGTACAGCGCGTCGAACCCATAGATATGCATGGTCGGCTCGTGGCAGTAGAAGCCGTGCATCACGCCGATGGGGATCGTCAGGCCGCTCAACCGTTCGCTGCTCATCTCGATCAAGGCCGAGCGTCCGTGGGTCGGCGTACGCCGCCGCAGGTCGTACAGGCCGAAGCTGACGCGCCCTTGCGCGACGACGAAGAAGTCGCTGTGGCGCAGGTGCACGTGCACGCCGCGCAGCACGTTCCTGTCGGAATAGGTCAGGTTCCATTGGCACGGCTCGACGCCCACCGGCCGGTCCCGGCGGTAGATTTCGCTAAGCCACCCGCGCCCATCGCGATGCACGTCGAGCGGCGTAAGCTGGACGCCGAAAGGCAGGGTCGAATCGATCATCGTCGATCCAGGTTCCTTCCAGTCGGGCCGGGTGGCAGCGCCGCCATGCCGGCGCCGGTAGCATCGATCTTCGCACTTGCGACATGGGGTGTCACCCCACGGGCGGGCCTTGCCTTGGGACGACGGCGGCTTGCCCGGCTGTTCCCCCGCGCCCGGTTGGGTGTAATATTCCTGTAACGAAAGCGCCACGATCCCACGTGGCGGCGGGGAGGAATATCGCGTCCATGCCAGGCGCCGCGTTGGAAGTGGCCGGGCTCGAGGTCGCCTACGGCCCGGTGAAGGTCCTGCGCGGGATCGACCTCAGGGTCGATCCCGGCTCGTTCGTCGCACTGTTGGGCGCCTCGGGCTGCGGCAAGACCACGCTGTTGCGCGCGATCTCGGGCTTCGTGCCGGTGGACCGGGGCCGGGTGCTGGCGGGCGGGCGCGAGATCACGCGCCAGCCGCCCGACAAGCGCGGCATGGCGATGGTGTTCCAGTCCTACGCGCTGTGGCCGCACATGACCACGGCGCAGAACATCGGCTACGGCCTCAAGCTGCGCGGGCAGACGCGCGAGGCGATCGCCAAGCGCGTCGGCGAGATCCTGGCGATGCTGAAGCTGGACGGCCTGGGCGAGCGCATGGTGACGCAGCTCTCGGGCGGGCAGCGCCAACGCGTGGCGCTGGGCCGCGCGCTGGCGATCAATCCCGACATCCTGCTGTTGGACGAGCCGCTGTCGAACCTGGACGCGCGCATCCGCGAGGAGGTGCGCCACGAGATCAAGGCGCTGCAGCAGGGCCTGGGCATCACCGCGATCCACGTGACCCACGACCGCGAGGAGGCCATGGTGATGGCCGACCGCATCGTGGTGATGGACGCGGGCGCGATCGCGCAAGCGGGCGCGCCCGAGGACGTGTACAACCGCCCGGTCTCGGCCTTCGTCGCCGGCTTCATGGGCGCGGGCAACGCCGTCCGCCTCGAGGTGCGGGCGAACGGCGCTGGGCTTGAGATCATGGCGGGGCCCGACCACAGCGCCGCCGCGGTGCCGCGCGATAGGCTGGGGCCGGGCATCGCGCCCGGCTATTCCGGCCCCGCGGTCGCGCATTTCCGCAGCGAGGCGGCGACCTTGGGCGCGATCGGCGAAAGCCCGGCGGGCACGCTGGTGTTGCGCGGGCGCGTGGCCCAGGCCTCGTATCCCGGCGGGCATTACCGCTACGGCGTCGACGTGGGGCCGTTGCGCGTGATCGTCGACGCGCCGCAGCGCTTGAACAACGGCGAGGCGGTTGGCATCCGCCTGCCGGTCGAGGCGCTGCACCTGTTTCCGGCCGACGAACCGGCGGACCGGTCCGCCGCGCGGTCGAGTTCGTTGAAGCAAGCGTCGTGAGTTTTGCAAACCTGAGGAGGAACCGATGATCCGTCTGAAGCATCTGATGGCCGGCGCCGCACCCATGATCGTCGGGGCGGCGCTGGCGCTGGGCCCGGCGCCGGCAAGCGCGCAGAAGATCAACCTGAACGTGGTGACCGCCGGCGACCAGAACATGGTCGACTACGTGAAGGACTTCCTGGCGCCGATGTTCGAGAAGGACAATCCCAACGTCACGGTCAAGGCGGTCGGCACCGGGCCGGGCGACGCCGGATCGCAGAAGATCGTCGAGAAGATCGACGCGCAAAAGGCGACCGCGGCCTGGGACGTGGACGTGGCGGTGGTGCACCAGAAGATGGCCGGCGAGATGGTCAAGGCCGGGCTTTTGGCCCCGTACACGAAAGACATCGCCAGCGGCAAGCTGACCACCTCGGCCACCTCGAAGAACGCGCTGGGCCAGAACGTCGAGGGCTACGTGATCCCGATGTTCCAGAGCCAGACCGCCATCGCCTACAACCCGGCGCTGGTGAAGACGCCGCCCAAGACCTTCGCCGACCTCGAGGCCTGGGCGAAGGCCAACCCCAAGAAGTTCGGCCATAACGGCATCAAGGGCGGCATGTCGGGCGTGGCCTTCGTGGTGGGCTGGGTGTACGCCAACGCGCCGGGCGCCGACAAGCTGATGAGCGGCCCTTACGACAAGGCGGTCGAGGCGGCCTGGGCGCCGGCCTTCGCCAAGCTCAAGGAGTTCAACAAGAACGTGACGATCACCCCGGGCAACGCCGGCACGCTTGACATGCTGAACCGCGGCGAGATTTCCATGGGGCCGGTGTGGGTGGACATGTTCTACACCTGGATGGCCGACGGCAAGCTGCCGCCGACCATGAAGCTGGCGCTGATCGGCCCGGGCATGCCGGGGCAGCCGATGTACTACGTGATTCCCGCCAAGGCTGCCAACATGCCGGCGGCCAAGAAGTTCGTCGAACTCGCCACCAGCCCCAAGGTGCAGGCCGAGGGCATCGTCAAGAAGTTCAACTGGTATCCGGGCATCGACGCCCA
>JBQTIS010000470.1:0-5431 GCA_052387895.1 Rhodospirillales bacterium
CATCGGGGGTCCAGGGGGCGTAGCCCCCGGTTTTCATGCCAAGGCGGGTGAGCGACGCCCTCACCCTCCCGTCGCTTCGCGCCGGGCCCCTCCCTCTCCCGCGCTCAGCGCGGTAGAGGGGTTTCTACACCTCTCCCGACCTTTGGGGCGGGAGAGGGTGGTCCGCGCGCAGCGCCGTCCGGGTGAGGGCGCAAGTCGCCGACCGGGTGATGGCGCATGGCGCCGCCCGACACCAGGTCGTCATGGCCGCACTTGTTGCGGCCATCCACGTCGGCCGTCCGGAGCGCGGCGGTCCGCGCTTGATTCCGGTTCGATCGCGGCGGCTTGGCGACGTGGATGCGCGGGACAACCCCCGGATCAAGTCCGGGGGCGCGCATGACGGTTGGAGAAGCGGGCGCGGCCCGGCCATGATGACACCGGGCGGCTGACGCCGCCCAGGGCCGGCGTCCGCCTTGGGTCCGTTCGCGGGCCGGCGGACGCCGTCCGGCGCAAAGAGAACGGGGCGCGAGCGGCGCCCCGATCCCCGGCTGTCGGACTCGTCTCCTTTTACCGTGTCATGCAACCGATTCCCCGTGCAGCGCGCGGTCCAGGCCCTCGATCTCGTCCTCGCGGTCGACCCTGAGGCCCACGACCGCGTCCACGATCTTGAGCAGGATCAGCGAGACGATGGCGGCATAGCCGGCCGTCACCACGACGCCCATGACCTGCGCCACGATCTGCATCGCGTTGCCTTCCAGCACGCCGGCGGCGCCGCCGATCTTCTCGACCGCGAACCCGCCGGTGAGGATCGCGCCCGTGGCGCCGCCCACGGCGTGCACGCCGAACACGTCCAGCGCGTCGTCGTAGCCGCATTTCGGCTTCAGCACGACCGAGGCCCAGAAGCACAGCGCGCCGCCGGCGAGGCCGATCACGATCGCCCCGCCGGGGCCGACGAAGCCGCTGGCCGGCGTGATCGCCACCAGGCCCGCCACCGCGCCCGAGATGATGCCGAGCAGCGACGGCTTGCCGCGCAGAACCCACTCGCAGACCATCCACGAAAGCCCCGCCGCGGCGGTGGCGATATGCGTCGCCGCGAACGCCATGCCCGCGCGCCCGTCGGCGGCGAGCGCCGAGCCGGCGTTGAAGCCGAACCAGCCGACCCACAGCAGCGACGCGCCGATCAGGCGGAAGGTCAGGTTGTGCGGCGGCATCGGCTCGGTGCCGTAGCCCTTGCGCTTGCCGATCGCCAGGGCCGCGACCAGGCCGGTCACGCCCGAGATGACGTGCACCACCGTGCCGCCGGCGAAATCGAGCACCGATCCCAGGCCGAGGAAGCCGGGATAGTCCTTCAGGCCGGTGCCGCCGAGAAAGCCGCCCGGTCCCCACACCCAGTGCGCGACCGGGGAATAGACGAGGATCGACCACAGGGCGATGAACAGCAGCATGGCCGAGAACTTCATGCGGTCGGCGACCGCCCCCAGGATCAGGGCGGGGGTGATGATGGCGAAGGTCGCCTGGAACATCACGAACACCGATTCCGGTATCGTGCCGCTGAGCGTGCCCAGCTCGATTCCCGCCATCAAGAAGCGCGAAACCCCGCCGATGACGGCGTTGTACTCGGTGAAGGCCAGGCTGTAGCCGATCACCACCCAGATGAGCGTCACCATGCAGGTGACCGCGAAGCTTTGCATCACCGTGGCCAGCACGTTCATCTTGCGGACCATGCCGCCATAGAACAGCGCCAGGCCCGGAATGGTCATCATCAACACCAGCGCGGTTGAGGTGAGCATCCAGGCGGTATCGCCCTTGTCGATCTTCGGCTCGTCCGCCGCGAACGCCGAAGCGGCCATGCCCGCCGCCAGCACCAGGCCGGCGAACAGACCGGCCAGCAAGTTCTTCCGAGAGATTGTCATTCCGACCTCCGACTGCCGACGCCGATCGTCGCCGGGGCTTGGTTTCCCGCGGCAATCGTCGGCGTGCCCGGGCTTGGATAAATCAAGTCCCGTGCCAGTTCGGCCGTCCGCGCTGCACTGCGAAAAATGGCGGAGAATCAGCGGTTCGCGCTATTTTGGCGCTTAGCTTTTATGCAGTTTGCGGCTGTTGCCCAAGAAGTAGGCAGCGCTGTCAGTCGCCGGCGACCGCGCCGGTTTCCTGCCGCACCGGTTGCAGGCCGCGGCGCATCCAGGCGAAGGACGGCGCGGCGCCGATCATGGATTGCAGCAGCGCGGCGCCGTAGGGCAGGGACTGCACCAGCAGCATCGCCGCCCAGGCGTTGGCGTCGGGATAGTCCTGGCCGTGCGCCGCCATCACCGCGCCCGCGGCCAGCAGCGGCAGCGCGAACAGGACCGACTCGTGCGCCGCCATGGTCAGCCCCTGCACCAGGGCCGGGCTGTTCTCGCACTTGGGCGTGCGCAGGAACGGCTGCGAGCGCTTGAACAGGCCCTTCAGCACCGCGTGGCCGATGGTGTAGGTGAGCGACAGCCCGGCGATGCCGGCGCCGATGCGCTGCCACGGGTTGCACTCGACCCGCGCGCCGTAGAGCGCCAGGAACCGCGCCAGCTTGAACGCGAACACCGCGATCGTCGGCACGGCGAACAGCGTCAGCGGGAACTCGACGTATTTCGGCCACAGCACCAACGGCACGGTCCAGGCCAACGCGGCCGCCAGGAACACCAGGTTCAGCGAATCCGCGAACCAGGGCGCCCAGCCCGCCAGGAAGTGATAGCGCTGGCCCCAGCTCAGCCGCGAGCCGGCGAACGGCATGAGCCAGCGCCAGTGGCGCCGCACGATCTGCACCGCGCCGAACGCCCAGCGGTGGCGCTGGCGCTTGTAGCCGGCGAAGCTGTCGGGCACCAGGCCGCGGCCGAACACGTCCGGGCAATAGGCCGAGCGCCAGCCCGCTTCCAACAGGCGCAGGCCCATCTCGGCGTCCTCGCAGATGCACCACTCCGCCCACTCGCCCGCCTGGTCGATGGCGCGCCGGCGGATCAGCGTCATCGTGCCGTGCTCGATGATGGCGTCGCGCTCGTTGCGGTGGACCATGCCGATGCGGAAGAACCCGGCATACTCCCAGTTGATCATTTCCTTGAACGGATTGTTGCGCCAGCCGCGATGGTCCTGCGGCGACTGCACGAAGCCGATCTCCGGCCGTTCGAAATACGGCGCCAGGGCCTTCAGCCAATCCGGCCGCACCACATAGTCGCTGTCGATCACGCCGACGATCTCCGCGTTCGGCGCGGCCTGCCTCAGGGCGAAGTTCAGCGCCCCGGCCTTGAAGCCCGGCCACTTGCCGAGGTGGAAGAAGCGGAAGCGCGGGCCCAGCGCCCGGCAGTGGGTTTCGACCGGGCGCCATAGCGCCTCGTCGGCAGTGTTGTTGTCGACCACCACGACCTCGAAGTCCGGGTAGTCGAGCCGCGCCAGCGAGTCGAGCGTGGCGATCACCATGTGCGGCGGCTCGTTGCAGATCGGGACATGCAGCGATGCCTTGGGCAGCCGCGCGCCCTCGGCCGCGGGCAGGGGCGGGAAGCGCCGGCGCCAGCCGCGGTTCCACAACACCTCGACCATCTCGAAGCCCTCGGCCAGCACGATCGCGATCAACAGCAGCAGCGCCAGCAGCAGCACGCCCCAGGCGGCCATCGAGCCCCAGGTCTGGTACTGGCTCATGCCGGTGCCGGCGACCCAAAGCAGCGCCGAGGCCGAGGCTTGGATCAGCCCGGCGAACACGACCTGCCCGGTCGGCCGCAGATGCGGGAAGCGCAGCAGGAACAGCAGGATCGGCGCGGCCGCCAGCAGGCTGGAGGCGAGCGCGAGCGTCTTCCACAGCGCCCAGGGCTCGATCGGCCCGGCCATGGCGAACTTGTCCTGCCGCTCGGCGTCGAACACGCCCCAATACGCGCCGACGCGGCCTTCGATCGACCGCTTCCAGGGCTGGTCGAACGCCTCCATCACGAAAAAGTCCACGTCGCGCGCCCGCGCCGTGTTCAGCCACGCGCGCATGAAGCGCGCCTGGTTGTCGGGGCTGGGCGCCGCCTCGCGCCGCACGCGGCCGTCGCTGGGCCAGCCCACCTCGGTGATCACCACCGGCTTGCCGGGATAGCGCGCCTGCACCATCTCGTAGCGCAACAGAACGTAATCGACGGCCCGGTCCACGCCGATGCCTTCCCAGTACGGCAGCACGTGGATGGCGATGAAGTCCACGGCCTGGGCCAGCTCGGGATGGTCGAGCCACACGTGCCACGGCTCGGCGGTGCCCACGGGCACGCGCACGTTCGCGCGCACTTCCTCGATGTAGCGGATCAGGCGGGCGACCGGCAGGTCGTTGCGCAGGATCGACTCGTTGCCGACCAGCACGCGCGCGACGTTGCGGTTGACGCGCGCGAGGTGGATCAGGCTGCCGATCTCCTCTTCGTTGCGCTGCCAGCGGCCGTCGACCCAGGCCCCCGCGGTGACGCGCAGGCCGTATTTGCGCGCGATGGCCGGAACCGCTTCCAGCCCGTCGACGGCCGAATAGGTGCGGATCGCCGCCACGCGGCCCTGGAGCACGCGGACGTCCTGTTCGATCTGCTCGCGCGAGGGCTGGTCGCGGCGCGGATCCTGGCCCTGCCGATAGGGGCTGTAGGCCACCCCGCGGATGATGCCGGTCCAATTATCGGCGGTCAGCGGCCGATTTTGCCACCACCACACCGCAAGGTTGCTGCCCAACACGGCCAGCAACACCAACAACGCGCTCCGACGCATAAACCCCAGCCACGCCCTTGCCCGGCATCCGCGTATCTGTCCCCGCCTGACAACCCTCGCGCTGAATCGTCGCCGCGTCCTACAACGTGGGCGCGGGCGCCTTATTCCAAGACGATCCCGAACGAGCGTATCGGCGGGCGACGCGGTTTCTCGCGTCGGGCAAAAACCTCTTCGCGGTCGTAAACGACGCGCGTCAGGTGCCCCCGAAGTTTTCCGACAGCCCTTGGCCGGCGGCGTAGACTGACGCTCGGCCGGAATCACTACTCGAACATCCGGGTCGCTGTCGATAGGGCGCTGGGACGCGGCATGCGCGAAACGGTGCGGTCGAGCGCCGCTCATGCGGATTTCGCCTATCTGACGCAATGCCGCCGGATTCGCCTCGGTTTCGCCGCGCCAGCCGCCAGTTTCGTTCGAAGCCGGCGCTCAACGCGAAGGATCGTTCACCAGAGCAAGTGATGGAACGGCAGATGGACACCAACGGATTGATCGGACGCCGCCTGCCAGTCGGATTTTCCCGGACGCCCCGGCGGCGGTCTCGGATAGAGAAGGGCAAGGACGATGCCGCGGAATTCGTCCGCATGACCGGCTGCTTCAAGCCGCTCCATTTCGACAGCATGTTCGAATACGTCATTGAAAAGGCTCATGGAAATAGGATTTTTTCAGGATTTCACGAAGGACGGGGCCAAAAACTTCGGGCCCGGGGCAAGGACGCGAA
>JBQTIS010000471.1:0-5106 GCA_052387895.1 Rhodospirillales bacterium
ATCTTCCCCAACGAAGCCGCTCTCGTGCGGCTCGTCGGGGCGATCCTGCTCGAGCAGAACGACGAGTGGACGGTGACCAAGCGCTATCTATCGCTGGAAACCATGGTCCCGATGAGCGATGATCCCATCGTCACGCCGCCGGCGCTCGCCGCGGCCTGACCGGCAGCCTGCAGAGCCGCCGATCACGAGCGTACCGCCCGTGCTCTTACACCACGTCTGGGGACACGACCCAAATTCGTCGCAGTCGGCTGATCTCCTCGTCGTGAAGGTTGAAAACAAGCCCGCCAACGGAAGAGTTGGCGATCTGAAGAATCAGGCGTCCAACCCCAATCAGCGTCGCCTGCGTATTCGGAACATGGGGGCTTTTAGTGTGAATTGGCGCATCGGCAAATGACATGTGTCCCGCATGGTGGTGAATGGACGTGGAGTACTTGCCGCCTATGTAATGTGCGGCCCAGACATGAAATCCCCGAGGCGGCTCCCTTGCTAACCTCAGATGTTCTCGATACTCAAACGGAATCGCTGCTGTCTTCGCGTCAATGAACTCTGCGGTCATTGCGGTTTTTGCCGCCCAGGTCGCAAGTCTGCGGCGCCTCCACAAATCTAAGGTTAAACCAATGCCGGAGATCATGTTGACGAGCGTGGGTTTTAGTTCATCTTCCATGTCATGCATCCATCCTTGATTACATTTTTTGCAAACGCATTTAACTTTTTTGCTCCAGGGATGCCCCTGACGCACAAAGTTGGATCGAATTTTCTGCACGCCGGTTGTCGTTTGGGAGTCTCGGGTGGTGGTATATAGGTGGCGATCCCCCGGCGTTCGCGGCACGCACCGTCCGATCCAGTCGGCAATGACGTGTTCTTTGGTTAGTCCAAAGCCGTTACAAAAGATGCAGCGAGTGATTGGTTTTGGCATGCAATAATCACATGAGCGACAAACAGCCTAAGGCCAGCAATGCGGATCAAGAGACATCCGAACGATTGGACCGAGCGTTGCGCCGCGCATTGCTTATGCCCCCGAAACCCCACAAAGGGCCGACAAAACCACCCCGGCGGGGTAAGCGCCGTGCCGCTAGATAAGTCGCCGCCGCCATTGCACATGGACCGATGGAGCCGCAACGAGAGGCTTTATCGGGCGCTATCCGCGCGGGGTCTTTACGTCTTGCCGGTTTTCTCCGACAACGACCCCGCGCGAATAGACTACCTACACGTTGCGGCCGATCTACCGGCCTACATCACGCAACCCGCCGATGCCGCCCAGCAATCCCCCGGCGCGGGTGTTGCCAAGCCAGTGTCGCGGACGAAGATTGGCGAATCCGTCTCCGCCGCCGAGGATGGAAGGAATGTCGTGGTCAACATGCCATCCGTGCGCCGTATATTTCCCGTACTCGGAGCGCCAGATGATGCGCCCGTCGCAGTCGATGCGGACACCCAGCGAAACATATTGGGCCTTGGAAAAGATCAGGTCTAGCGCCGACTCGCTGTACTCGCTCATGGTTGCGGTTCTCCGGTAACGCGCCGCTGTTATGCGGGGCGTGGTTACAAGAACCGCTTGACCGGAGAGTCGGATGGTGCACAATGCACCGTCCGTATCGACTTCCGCCCGCGCGGTCCTAACGTGCGGGTGCGAAATGGGAGCCGGGGTCGCCACCCCGGCTCTTTTCGTTTGTCGAATCGCACTGTACGAAGAGTCGGGGCGCTGTCAACTACTACGTTGAAACGAATCACTTTTTTCGATTCGCGGTTGAGTGCCAGCGGGCCTTGAGAGCTCTCGCCTGCTTCCGCGTTAGCCGCTTCTTGGGCTTAGGCGCACTTACGAGGTTGTTGATACGTCAGCCTGCGGCCTTCCGCGCCCTGCAACGCCAAGGTGGTGCGTTCGGCATCACTGATCTTGCGATTGCTGTACCTGAAGTCGAACTCGTTTAGGTATTTCTGCAAGTGCTGTTCGCCGCAATGCTGATAGACACCCTTCATGCCGCGCTTGAAGATGCTGAAATACCCCTCAACCGTGTTCGTGGTGATATCACCACGAGCATATTCCTTGTTGCCGTGGTTCACCGCCTCGTGCTTGGCGAACTTAATGCCGGGCTTCCTATAGTGCTGGGCTTCGTCCGTGTTTATCGTGCTTTCGGGCTTGATGTTCCTAGCCAGATGCGCGCCCAGGCTGGCCGAGGTTAGGTCGTCCACCTTGATTGAGCGGGCGCGACCGTCCCGCTCCACCAGCGTCAAGACCTTCAATTTGGTCTTGGTGCCGCGTTTCTGCTGCCAGCCCCTTTCATTGCTGAACTGCCAATCGGCTGGACCCAGGAAGGTTTCATCGACCTCAACCGTCTTGCCCTCGCCGCCGAGCGGGCCCGGGAAGGACTCTTTCATCGCTTCCCTGATCCGATGGCACATGAACCACGCGCTCTTGTAGGTGATACCCAAGGTGCGATGCATCTGGTGAGCAGAAATGCCCTTCTTGCTGGACGCCATGAGGCGGAAGCCCAGGAGCCACTTGTGTAGCGGGATATGCGAGCGGCCGAACACCGTGCCGACACGCACGGTGAACTTGCCGTTGCAATCGGCGCAGTAGAACCAGCCCGGCCCCATGCTCTTGCCGCCCAGTTCGTTCACCTGGCGCGTTGAGCCGCAGAAGGGGCAGAACGGGCCATCCGGCCAGCGGGTCGCCTCTAGGTGCAGCCTGGCGGCATCTTCGTCGTGGTAGATCGGGTGCGAGAGTTCAAGCGGGGTCATGGCCGTTGCCTTTTCGTTCCAGAGGGCGTATTTATCGCCCAAGCCACTAGACCATAAGGCAATGGGGAACTTCAGTCAAGTATATAATAGCCTTCTTTGTTCTTGTCAACCGCGTTCTTGGCTGGCGCCAAAGGCCTTGGAGGAAAGGCGAGCCGCGATGCCGTTGCCGCCGTACAGCCGAACGATGCCGATCGCCGCGCTGTCGGCCGCGCTGCTGCTTTCGCTCGGCGGTCCGGCCCAGGCGGAATGCGTCTGCCGCTGCGTCGGCGGCGCGATGCGCGCGATCTGCTCCAACCCGATCGAGCCGGCGCCGCTCTGCCCGCCCGCGGCCTGCCCGATCGCCCCGTCGGCGATCCGGCCGTTGGAGCCGCCCACGATCGCGCCGCCCGGCGCGTCCGACTGCCGGCCCCAGCAGGTGCTGAACCCCTACACGCGCCGCTGGGAATGGCAGACACTGTGCCGGTAGCGCCTGACCCGCCGCCCCGGCTGGACGGGGTGATTTATTGGGGGTACAATAAATCTCGATCTACGAATGGGACGAGGCCAAGCGCAAGGCGAACCTCCGCAAGCACGGCGTGGACTTCGCCCTGATCTGGCGGTTCGAATGGCCGAACGCGGTGATCGAGAGGGACGGCAGGCGCGACTATGGCGAGGAGCGATTCTGTGCCACGGGTATCGCGCAAGGCGAAATCTACAGGGTGGCCTTCACCTATCGCGGTGCGGCAACGCGCGCGATTTCAATGCGCAGGGCGAACAAGCGCGAGGCAAAGGACTATGAGCAAGAAAGCTAGGGAAAAGAGGCGCCGATTCCGCATGCCGACGGACGAAGAGGACGCGCGCATCACCGCCGCCGCGCTGGCCGACCCCGACAACCCGCCCGCCGACAAGGACTGGTTCAAGCGCGCGCGGCCGGCGATCGAGGTCCATCCCGACCTGGTCGCCGACTACATCCGCCGGCGCGGCCGGCCGCCCAAGGCGCGCCCGAAAATCGCGGTGAAGCTCAGGCTCGACGCCGAGGTGATCGACGCCTTGAAGCAAGGCGGGCCGGACTGGCAGACCCGCGCCAACGCGGTGCTGGCGCGCTGGGCGAAAAGGCGGGGCTGAACGCCCGCTAGCGGACCTTGACCAGCACTTCCGTGGCGTTGCCGTTGTTCCAGGTGCCGACCAGCCGGCCGTCGGGGGCGAGCGTGTAGATCACGGGATAGTTCGCGCCCCAGTGGATCACCAGCAGGTCGCCCTCGAAGGTCCCGGTGCCCCGGTAGGTGGTGCCGACCTGCCAGAAGAACGCGTACTGCCCGCCGCTGCGGGTGATGGTGACCGTGCCGCGATAGGTGGTGCCGTTGGGATTGGTGCCGGTCGCGTTGTAGAGGCCCTCGATGTTCCGGGCGGGAACCGGCGCCGCGACGGGGGCCGGGGGCGGCGGCGCGGGCGGGGCCGGCGGCGGCTTGGCCGCTTCCTCGAGCGCGGCGATGCGCGCGCGCGCCAGGCCCGCGAACACGCCCCGAGGGAACTGCTTCAGGTATTCGCGGTATTCCTCGATCCGGTTGCCGGCCTGGGCCGACTGCCAGAACAGCGCCTCGCGGTCGGCCTGGCCGGCCGCGGTCCCGGCCGCGCCGGGCTGGGGCGTCCCCTGGGGCGCTCCCTGGGACCCCACGTTGACCGTGGCCCCGGGCGCGACGTTGACCGTCATGTTGAAGATGAAATCCCCGCGCAGGGACGACGAGATCCACGGCGTCTGCCGGCCGCCCGTGCGCTCTTCCACCGCGGCGGTCACGCGCTTGAACACCTCCTCGGCCTTGAGGTTCGGGATCGCCAGCGCCTTGACCAGCTCCTCGGTGTAGGGGCCGTTTTCGCCCTCGCCGTCGGCGGCGACCGAGCCGGGGGCGGTGGCGTAGGCGATCAGCCCGCCGCGCGCGGCGTCCACCGCCGCCAGGCCGCGCGCCGCGCCGCGCATGCGCTTCTCGAACGGGTTGTTGCGGCAGGCGTCGAGCACGACCAGGCTGACGCGCGCCTGCGCCTGCTCCAGCTCCTC
Source organism: Rhodospirillales bacterium (assembly GCA_052387895.1). Classification (GTDB taxonomy): domain Bacteria; phylum Pseudomonadota; class Alphaproteobacteria; order JAEULC01; family JAEULC01; genus JAEULC01. Next base: position 4,769 of record JBQTIS010000471.1, read on the forward strand.
GATCAGCGCGCCGGCGTCGACCGCCTGGAAGCGCAGGTCGCTTTCGAAGCCCAGGGTCGCGTCCACGGGGATCAGGTAGTTGCGCCCGCGCGACTGGATGCCGTGCCCGGCGTAATAGATCAGGGCCACGACGCCGGGCGAAAGCTTGCGCGCGAACTCGCCGACCGCCGCCCCCATGGCCGCGCGCGTGGCGTTTTCGCGCGCGACCACCTCGAAGCCCAGGCGCTTCAGCGCGTCGGCCATCAGCCGCGCGTCGGCGGCGGCGTTCTTCAGCGGCTGTTCGGGATAGGCGGCGTTGCCGATCACCAGCGCCACGCGCCGCTCGGGCGCTTGCGCCC
>JBQTIS010000472.1:0-2218 GCA_052387895.1 Rhodospirillales bacterium
GCCGGCGGGCACCGCGTAGCGCCCCACCAGGGCGGGGCGCATATCGGCCAACAGCGCGTTGGCGACGGTGTTGCCGTCCGGCAGCCAGCACAGGGGATTGCCGGCGTCGTCGCGCGCGATGAGGCCGTCGCGGCTGGTGCCCGGCGCGTCGATCACCAGCCACGGCGCGTTGGTGTAGCGGACCAGGTATTCGAAATCCACGCGGTCCGCGCGCAGCAATTCGTGGATCAGCGCCGCCACCAGAAGCCCGTCGGTGCCGGGGCGGATGCCGATCCATTCGTCGGCGATCGCGGAATAGCCGGTGCGCACCGGATTGATCGACACGATCTTGGCGCCGCGGCCCTTGAGCTTTCCCATGCAGATCTTCAGCGGATTCGAGGAATGGTCCTCGGCCACGCCGAACAGCACGAAGTACTTGGTGTGGTCGAAGTCGGGCTCGCCGAATTCCCAGAACGATCCGCCGATCGTGTACATGCCGGCCGCCGCCATGTTGACCGAGCAGACCCCGCCAGGGGCGGCGTAGTTGGGCGTGCCGAACTGGCTTGCCCACCAGCCCGTCAGCGCCTGGCTTTGGTCGCGTCCGGTGAAGAAGGCCAGCTTGCGCGGGTCGCTCGCGCGGATCTCGGCGAGCCATCCCGTGGCGATCGCCATCGCCTCGTCCCACTCGATCTCCTTGAACTCGCCCGCGCCGCGCTCGCCTACGCGCAGCAGCGGCTTGGTCAGCCGCGCGGGCGAATACTGCGTCATGATCCCGGCCGAGCCCTTGGCGCACAGCACGCCGCGGTTCACGGGATGCGCCGGATTGCCCTCGATGTAGCGGATGGCGCCGTCGCTGAGATGCACCTTGATGCCGCAGCGGCAGGCGCACATGTAGCAGGTGGTGGCCTTGACCTCGTCGCCGATCTTGGGCGACAGTTCGACGGTTTCGGCCGCCGTCGCCAGCGGATTGAACTTCAAGCGATCTTCCCCCGGGCTTTTCTTGCTTCAGGTCAGCGCGTCGATCTGTTCGTCGTTCAGCTTGCCGGGCACCACCGTGATCGGCACGCGCAGCTTGCCCGCCATCTTGCCGACCAGGTAGTTCACCAGGGGACCGGGCCCTTCGGGACCCGTGCCGGCGCCCAGGACCAGGATGGAAATGCTGGGTTCCTCCTCGATCAGCTTCATTATCTGGGCCGAGCGTTCTCCCTCGCGCACATAGACCATCGGCATCGTGCCGGCGATCTCGTTGACCTGCGCCGACAGGTCCTGCAGCAGCTTCTCGGCTTCCTCGCGGCGTTCTTCCTGGATCAGCGATTCCACCGCCATCCATTGCTGGAACTCGGCCGGCTCCAGCACGTACAGCAACGCCACGCGGCCGCCGGTTTTCTTGGCGCGGTTGCAGGCGAAGCGCAGCGCGGCGCGCATCTCGGCCGTCGCATCGACCACGATCAGAAAAACGCGTCCGGCGGGCGCTTGGGCGGGCTTGGTTTCGGCGTCGGCCATGCTCCCTCACGCCTTCCTGAACAGGAACGCGGCGGACGATCCTGCCATCAAAGCCATCAAAATCGCAATCGCGCCATAGACCGGCGCTTCGCGGTGCGCGAACAGGTAGATGTCGGCGCCGAGCCCGATCTTGCTGATCACCAGGGGCGCGGTTTGCGCGCCCGCGACCTCGCCGTTGCGCAGCAGGAACACCTCGACCGTGTAGGTGCCGACCGGCACGTTGGCGGGAAACGCGATCTTGGCGCGGAACAGCTGGTTGCCGAGGAACTGCACCTTCTCGATCTGCGTCGGAAACAGCCCGTCGCCCTGCTTGATCTGCACCAAGGCCTGGGCGAACTCGCGCTGGCTCGGGCCGTCGTCGCGCTCCGTTTCCAGCCGCAGGTTGTCCAGCCCGATCTGATGGCGCGACAGCACGCTTTGCGGCGCCACGTCGCCCAGCGGCTTGCTGGCGGCGACGGCGTAGAAGCTGGGCACGCGGCGGAAGCGGAACGACTCGCCGTGGATCCAGATGCCGGCGATGCGCTCCTTGCGCCGCACGATCTCCTCGCGCTCGGGTCCGCGCACGATCACCACGACGTCGCCCTCGCCGTCGGTGGCGCCGAACACCAGCACGTCGGTGCCGGTGAACCCGGTGGTGATGGCGATCAGGTGGTTCGAGATGTCGGCCACCACCGGCTCGGCCCGCGCGGGCGGCGCGCACAGCGCCGCCGCGGCCGCCAGCGCCGCGAGCCATATC